>NZ_JAQZSD010000221.1:0-362 GCF_028674935.1 Lysinibacillus sp. CNPSo 3705
GAACAGGAAGTGCCTTATTTCTGTCTCTATTCCTTATTCATTTTCGTTTAGTAGCTTTAATATCCGTTTCAAATTGACAGCACCTTGAATTTCCATGCCAAATAGACCCGCAGTCGATGCCGTATCATATCCATGTCCGTTTTTTATTTCACTATTCTTCGCTTCTATTTAGTAGCGATTTGCGGCTAATTGCTTAAATGCTTCCGTATTTTGAAATGCCTCTTGTTCGGCATGTGTATCTCACTTAATTGTGACAGAATATGTTTTACTTTTTGCACCTTCTTTATAACAGCCCTCTCTCATTGGACATACTTTGCATTTTTCAATGTCAAAATAATAGGTCTGACTTTGACTCTAAAATG
>NZ_JAQZSD010000222.1:0-347 GCF_028674935.1 Lysinibacillus sp. CNPSo 3705
GTAAGATCCCTCAAAGACGATGAGGTAGATAGGTTCGAGGTGGAAGTGTGGTGACACATGGAGCTGACGAATACTAATCGATCGAGGACTTAACCAAAATGTTTGAAACATTCAATGCACCGTTTATCCAGTTTTGAAAGAATAATCTTTCAAGGGTTTCAAGATACGAGTAGTTCGAGGAAGCGATGGAGAGAAGGAAGGAGCGTACTCAAGTACGTGACTGACTGAACGACAGAAGCTGACGAAGAAATACGATGTATATTGAAAGCCGAAAATAGTCTAGTGATGATGGCAAAGAGGTCACACCCGTTCCCATACCGAACACGGAAGTTAAGCTCTTTAGCGCC
>NZ_JAQZSD010000223.1:0-315 GCF_028674935.1 Lysinibacillus sp. CNPSo 3705
TAGCTGACCACCGCGCCTCCCAAATTGCGAAGAATATCGGGAATAACGAAGATCTCTTCCTGGCGTCGTTCCAAGCTTCGGTCGGCTTCTGGCGTGGTCGGGCCGTTCGCGCCTTCGGCAAGGATGCGGCAGCTCAGGTTACCGGCAATTCGACGGTCGATGACGCGCTCCACCGCAGCTGGGACAAGCACGTCGCATGGTATTGAAAGGATCTCTGCTGGGTAGGCCGAGCTCATTGGAATAACTCTCAAGGCTATCGTGCAAACCAGCGTGCCGGATGAGCTGTGGTAGATCGAGACCGCCGGGCGGATAGAG
>NZ_JAQZSD010000224.1:0-314 GCF_028674935.1 Lysinibacillus sp. CNPSo 3705
GAATATGATTAACGTCATTGAAAAACTACAATAATATCAAAAAATTAAAATATAAACCTATTATTAAAAAGAGAGGAAGATGAAAATGTTTATTAATTTTATTATTGGAATAATAGCTGTAGTTTTACTTGTGGAAACATATGTAATTTATAGTTTAATTAAACTTATAAAGAATTTCTTAACGGAAATTCATTCAATAAAAGGTATTCAATTTGGTACAATTTCACAGGGAGACTTAGCGCCATTATTTAGAGCAGAAAATCAAAATAAGTCTAGAATAGTTTTAAAAGATATTTTAAAAAATAATGAAGTGA
>NZ_JAQZSD010000225.1:0-310 GCF_028674935.1 Lysinibacillus sp. CNPSo 3705
TGTAGCAATGCTCGTTTGGTTAGCATTGGCTGTTAACTCTTCTGCCGACGAAGCTACCTCTTCGGCATTTTGTTCAATTTTTTGAATAAGCGTTCTTAAACTGTCTTGCATATCGTTAAAGGCTTGCCCTAGCTGTCCAATCTCGTCATGAGATTTTACTGTCACTTTTTCAGTTAAATCGCCCTTACTTATCGTTACTGCACTATCCTTAAGCGCTTTAATCGGGTTTATAATTGCCTTCATGACAAAGAAGAATACAATCACACTGATTACAATTGCAGCGATTAGTACGAGAAACGTTTTATACAAA
>NZ_JAQZSD010000226.1:0-307 GCF_028674935.1 Lysinibacillus sp. CNPSo 3705
TCCTCGGACACCTCGCGCGGATCGTGCCGCAAGACAAAACCGTCGCGCATCAAGTGCTTTTCGACGGCCGCGATGGTGCCGCGGATGCGCGGGTCTGCCGGCGGCAGGAAGCCGACCGCCGGCAACAGCAGCACGCTGGCATCGAGCAGTTTCGAGCCATAGGAATCGACGAAGGCGTTCTCCTCCGCGTCAAATCCCTTGTTGCAGACGTCGCGATGAATGGCTTCGCGCAGGGCGCGCCAATGCAGCAGCGGCGCCTTGAAGCCAAAGGTCTCGGCGCTCTTGATGCCGCGGTCGAATGCAACCC
>NZ_JAQZSD010000227.1:0-306 GCF_028674935.1 Lysinibacillus sp. CNPSo 3705
ATAGGGGATGTGGAAAAGGTTCGCGACCTGATCGTGAACTGACAGAAAGCGTTGAGCCTGATGGGACGATTTGAAACGCTTCATGATCCGCTCGCGTCGGCTGATGAGAATTTTCGGCCCGATTGTTGAGAGCTTTGTGCTGGCGATGTTCGACGTGAAAGCCCATCTTCGCCCTCGCAGCGCCGTACGAACGGAGCTTGTCCGTGATTGTCCGTCGTCAGATGGTCGTTCAGCCGCCGGCGGCATACAACGCGCCGGATTCGAGCGAATGGTGGCGGAGGTTTGCCTCGGCAGGGTTGGTGCGGT
>NZ_JAQZSD010000228.1:0-305 GCF_028674935.1 Lysinibacillus sp. CNPSo 3705
TTTGTAGCGACGGAAAGGTAAGGCCTATCGACGGAAAGAAGTCTTAGAACGACGGAAAGACCTAGGACAACGACGGAAAGCAATCGCAAGGAGACGGATAGAATTTGTAGCGACGGAAAGGTAAGGCCTATCGACGGAAAGAAGTCTCAGAACGACGGAAAGAACTAGGACAACGACGGAAAGTAATCTCAAGGAGACGGATAGAATTTGTAGCGACGGAAAGGTAAGGCCTATCGACGGAAAGAAGTCTTAGAACGACGGAAAGACCTAGGACAACGACGGAAAGCAATCGCAAGGAGACGGAT
>NZ_JAQZSD010000229.1:0-301 GCF_028674935.1 Lysinibacillus sp. CNPSo 3705
TTTTTCAATTATAAATATAGGAAGCTCTCGGTAAAGTGAAAAACTATATTTTTTTTAGAAAAAGTATTGACCTTTTTGTATTGAAGGTGTAATATTATATAAGTCGTTAAGACAGCTACTGAAAAACAATTAAATTAAATGAAAATTAGTTGTTGACAGCAAGTGAACGACATGTTATTATATAAAAGTTGCTATTGAAAAAGTAGTAACGAAATGAACCTTGAAAACTGAACAAGCAAAACGTAATCAATAAAGTTTTTACTAGCTAACCTCGAGTTAGTGAACGAAACAAAATTTTGGA
>NZ_JAQZSD010000024.1:0-56092 GCF_028674935.1 Lysinibacillus sp. CNPSo 3705
ATTTAGTATATAATATTACAATAATAAAACAAGTCATTATTGAAAATATATGAAGAGGTGTAATATAATGGATAAATTTCAGGATAATATAGAAGTATCTTTACTTTCCACTCCATCAAATCAATCTGATTACCTTAGAGAACAATTTCAAAATTTAATTAAAAAATTTAATTTAGAGTTTCAACAACTCTCAAAAATGTTTGATATGCCCATATATGAGATAGAAGATTTAATGAATGGTTCAAATAACATTACAAACCAAAAGTTTGAAGATGTAGAGAATAAATTAGCAATGTTGAATTATGGTTTTGAAGGTTTTGATGCAAAAGAAAGGGTAAAAGTAATATTGAACACTTTGTTAACTGAATATGAGTTAACGATTGAAAACTTGTCTAAAATTATTAATGTAGAAGAAAAAGAACTTATAGATTTTAAGGAAGAACGATTATTAGAAAAAACTATGGAAATAAAGATATCTGTGAATATCATTATGCTTAATTTTGTTTTACATAAATAACACTTAAGCCCAGGTACTCAATTAATTTTGTGAGCCTGGGCTTTTTTCCCTTTATGAAGTTATTCAGTTTTTTTTCTCTAATATTTTTTGATTCATTGTACTTATATTTTTCATCTGCAGTAAAGCGGACTGATATATTTCTATTACCAATAACTTTATTTGCCTCAGGAATAAGCATTTCAGTTTTCCAGTAATTTTCTGGAGATCTATTTTGTCCATGTTTTCTATTATCTCTAAATGAGTAGAAGTAAACTTTATCTTGTTCATTATCCTTAATAGTAGGATAATACTTTGCACATATTTTTCTATCAAGATAGTTGTTATTTGCATTGATAGGTGAATTTTTATCAACATACGTGAAGAAATCCTTAGGTTTGAATGGATTGTTAGGATCATAGTTGATATTTTTGTGTTCAAGGAAATTTGTAATTTCTCTATAATTAGGAAAATATGAGTTTATAAATAAGGCGTTTTTCTGTTTTACTAAATCAAATCTCATATTTTCGGCAGTTTCTTTTTTAAAAATAGTGAGTGTGTATGATTTTATAGAATTCAAATTATTAAAATCTTTAACTTCATATATTAATAAAGCACTAAATTCGATTTTATTATATTTAAAACCGAATACCTGATAATCTAAATTATTTTGAATCATTGAGAGGTGTAATTCAGATAAATTATCCAGTTTAATTAAAGCCAATTAAATTAACTCCTTTCAAATATTATATATAGAAAATATTAGCAAAACAAATGCTCGTAAATCAAACATTACAACTAACGTTATTGGTATATTTAGTAATTGGAAGTATACTATAGTAAGAATATATACATAATTAGGAGCGATGAGCTATGGCTAAAGCTTTAAATTGTCCAAACTGTGCTGCAACATTTGATCCAAAGGAAAATGTTTGCGAGTACTGCGGTAGTTATATTATTACATCAGAAGCAAAACAAATTACTTATGATACGGATGATTCCAAACTCTCAAATAAAAAAATCTTCTTCCATGAGATTGAAATGAATAAAAATGAATTCCCGATACGCTCAGGTGTAGCAAACATGTATTACAGTGCAACCAAATCTGACGGAGGCCGTTTGTTGTTAACAAATCAACGCTTGATCTTTTGCGCTCATGCTATAAATATAAACCCTAATTTATATTGGGAAGTTAGTTTAGATGAAGTAGATCGAACTGAACTCGGCCTAAACCTCATTATTACACAAAGAATTCATGTTTTTGATGATGAAGAGAATGAAACAACATTTGTCGTATATGGTGGGAAACATTGGCTAAATGAATTAGATCACGCTTTAAACAGAATTAAATAGAGGTGATTAATTTAAGACCAAGACAGGCTATCTTGGTCTCTTTTTTAATCTTTATACGAAGTTAATCTCAGATAATAGCCATCATAGTCAATAATACGAAAATCTTTCATTCCCCAAGATTGCGCTTTAAGACTTGATTCAACTGGATAATTTTTATCTAGAACACGTTGAAATGTTTTTTCAATATTATCTAGTAGTATCACTATTTTAACGCCTTTTCCTTTTTGTCTTAAACCGCCATTTTTAAAATAATGATTTTCCTTAAGAACATTATCAGATGTTAATAATAAAGCGAAATTATCCATTTTAACAATTGCACTAACTTCAGTCTTATTGCTGATGGTAAAGCCATGATTGTAAATAAGGATGGTACAGCTCAAGTAGATAGCACTATTTGTAAATTAGGTTGGGACAAGCCAATTATTAAATATATCGACAATCGTGCAGCTATACAAACGCCGAATGGCAAATGGAAAGACGCTGAGACAGGAAAAATTATTGAAGAAAAAGTTGATAATCCTGATGAAGATAATAAACCAAGTGACCCTAGTTGTAACATATCAGATGAAGAGATGGATATTGATTCAGAGTCATGTGAAGGCTTACCTTATTTCGGTAAAAAATTGGAGTACATTTTTGGGAATGCAACCGGAAACAAGCATAATATCGATCGTTCTATTGCTATGGAAAGGCAGTTAAATAGTATTGGGATTTTTGATGATGCTACAGGTAGAAAACTTGTGCTTGATAACTTATCAGATGCTTTCGATAATCCTTCTAGTATTCTAAAAACACAAGAAAATGGTAGAATAGTTAGAGAATCATTACTTTCAGGTCCTAATGGAGTATTAAAAATTGAATCTGTATGGGATAGGGAAAAATTAATAACGGTTAAACTTTATGGAGGTAAATGATGAAAGTAACCAATAATTATAATCTCTTTGAATTCGAGTCAAAATCAGAAATTGAAAACTATCTTAGAGTTAATCAATTCAATCTACTCAATAATAATTGTGTAGATCAAAAGATATTTTATGGAATAGGTACTGATACAGTAGACTCTATTTTTATCGGTGTTGTTGGTGGGCAACATGGAATTATACCATCATTACAGGAAGTTGAAACAGAAAATTGTATTTTGATAAGTATTGATGAAAAAGTTTATTGTGTAGAATTAAAGAATTATGAAATGTTATGGTTGAAGGAATTTGATTCTATTGTTTATGAAATTCTTAAAGCACCTGACTTTTCTCTTCTTATTTTATGTGAGTTAGGTGTTACATGTATTACTTATAGCGGAGAAAAACTATGGGAGCATACTAGCGATGTAATTACAGATTATAGGTTAGAGGGTAATTCATTAAGATTATCTACAGATGAAGAAGAGTATTATATTCTCTTGAAAAATGGTAGTGTTATTTGATTATAGGGACCACAGAATAAGTTAAGACCACTCCACGACGAGTGGTTTTTTTGCATTTGTTAAAACATAATAGCCTTCCACAATCAAAAAAATAGAATGAGTAATTTGACGTGTTTGTCAAGGAGGTATTTTTGTATAGGATATATTCCTTTTTAAGGTTATGTATGATAATTTTGGTGTGTGGATGTATGTTTAATTTTAATAAGGAGAGTTAGAAATGTTACATAGTACAAAGTTATTAAACAAAGTATTAATTACTCTAATGGCACTGTTACTTTTATTTAATACGAACTATGGTGCTTTTAAAACTTCAGAAGCTCATGCCAATGTATTGGCTGCAACTTTTGAAGAATGGGCCGCAGCAACTTATGCCGGTGTAGCAGTAGGTGTAATTGCGTTAGGTGCTGGAGCAATGCATACACAGGAATATTTGTTGGACAATGTGGACGCGATGTATCAGACGGCTAAAGAAACATGGCCAAAAATGTCCGCTGATATGAAAGCTAACTTTTTATCAAGTGTAGAGAAAATGGAAGATGGAATAATTACTGTAGGAGATTGGATTACAGGTGCATTGGATGCTCTTAAACCTAAGTTTGGTGCTGATACAGGTACTGGTAGTGGTAGTGGTTATTTTATTGCTAAATCCGGTAATGGTTATGCTTATTTAGCTGTAAATGATTACAACCCTACTTTTCCTCGATTAACTTATATCGATGAAGATGGTAAAAAAGATTATGCAAGAACTTCTATGGTATTACGGGTTAGAAAATATTCAAGTACTGTTTTTTACGTTGATGTAATTGTTGATGGTTTTACTCGAGGTTCTGTTTATTTCTATGATAAGCCAACAGATTTTCTTTCATCTTTATATGAACAATCAGGTAATGTGAAATCTCTTGGAGATATGCTTGCTTTTGCTGCAAGTATTGGTGTGAATCTAGGTATGTATTATCCGGATGGTACTACTGTTACTCCTGGTGCAAATACTTATAATCGTTTGGATGATTGGATACGTGAACGTGCTATCCCTAATGGTCAACTTGGAGTTTATAATCCAGGTGCTCAAGCATATACACCGGATGGCTATAGACTTGGTTTATCAAGTGATGGTCAAACGCTTTTAAAGCTTCCGGACGGGATTCCATGGGAAGGTACTGCAGATTGGAAGCAACCACTTTTAAATACCGTAGATGGTACTACAGCAGTTTTAGATACGGCTGTTGGGTCTTGGATAGATGTTACTACAGGTAAGAAAATACGTGATGCAACAGTACCTGAAATGGCATCTGGTACAGGTGTTGATGAATCAACCGCAGAATATGTATTGATTAAAGCCAAAGATGAGGAAAAGGCTAGAGAAGAGACAGGTGAATATGCAGGTAAGCCTTATGAAGGGGATAGAAATCCTGATCTAGACTTTAGAAATCGCAAAGGTAAATGTACTTTAGATAAACATGCTAATGACCATGGAAATGTCTCATCGGATAAGTATTTACACAACGCAAGGGATTTTTTAGAAAAACCGCCAACATCAACAACACAGACTTTTGTATCTGAGGAAGGAACATATTTTAGATATGATTCTGCTACAAATGAATTCGGTATTATTAATAAATATGGAGGGATATCAACATATTTTAAACCAGATGATAAAATTCTTTATTGGCTAGAGCAAATTAGAAAATACGCTCCAAAATAGAAAGGTGTGAAAGTAATGGAAATAAAGCCATATCCCTGTCCGTGTTGTGGTTACTTTACAATTTATGATGAATATGATATTTGCGATGTTTGTTATTGGCAACAGGATACAATAGGGTTAGATAAACCTGATGTTGCAACTGGTCCAAATCGTGTTTCTTTACATCAAGCACAAAAAAATTATAAAGAATTCGGTGCTTCTCAAAAGAGGTTACTAGAATTTGTTAGAGCACCAGAAGAAGATGAGCTTCCAGAAAATAATCTAGAAGATTAATAAAGATAACACAAAGACCACTCCGTGATGGGTGGTCTAATTTTTTACAGTTTTAATGGTTGAAATTAATAACTAAAATAGTAATATACCATTTAAAGAGGTGATCCTTCATGAATGAACTTTTAGAAGTTGCAGAAGTAGCTAAAAGACTTAAATGCAATAGAAATAAAGTGTATGACCTTATTAAAAGCGGCCAACTCGTAGGATTAAAACTTGGTCGAATGAAAGTATCAACTATTGAGCTGTATGATTTTTTAGTTAGAAACGCTGGTAAAGATTTAACAGACCCTTTTAACGTTAAGGATTTATAAAGGAGAAGAATTATGCAAACTCAGCATCTAAACGTAACTCTTTCAATTTCAATACCAGAAGATATGGTTTTAATCAAAAAAGTTGAACTTGAGAAATTAAATGAGCAAAGTTTGACTGGTGTTTATTGGACAATGAAAGACCTGGAGCAACGTACCAATAAAAAGCAAGCATGGCTAAAAGAAAATATTCTTTATCCTTCAAGATTTAAAAAGCAGCTAGATGTAAATTGCGGAGGATTCGTTTACTATCCAACAAAGAGTGGAGAGAAATGGGCATTCTTAGCTTCGAAAATGTCAAAGTTTCTTGAAGATAATTTCTATTTAATATTTTCGAAATAATTTAAAACACTTTCAGGCTGTATGATTAGCCGAGAGTGTTTTTATTTTTCGAACAAAGTGAAAGGACACCCGATTATTGGGCGTCCTCTTTTTTATTTGGTGTGTATTCGATTAAATCAGAGATATCGCAATCTAAAGCTGTACATAACGCTTCTATAGTATTTAGATCAATTCGTGTTACCTCATTCTTTTGCAAAGCGTATAAAGTATTCTTATTTAATCCACTTTTCTCCACTAATTGTGGAACTTTAATTTTTCTTTCAAACATGATTCTATCCAAAGTGATTTTTATCAATATAATCCCTCCTAATTCAATTATACAATGAAGTTGGTAATTTTTCATAATTACTATTGACTAAATATTAATTAGTGTGTACAATGAAGTTAGTAAAAAGTACAATGAAGTTAGTACAAATCTATTTAATAACCATCAAAGGTTAGTCGAAGAATGGACTAGAAATAGCCGACATGGTGAAAGGGGAGAGAATATTAATGTGTGGACGTGGCCAATCAACAACTATTCAGCAGCGTATGAATACATCCACAATAAAATGAAGCAATTGGACCTGGTGAAAGACGCTCATAAGCATACATGCCGTTTAGCACGCATTACGAAGTACCACAATCTATTATGTGGAAGTAGCTTACATGCGCCAGCACTTGTATAAAGCGTTTGGAAACGTATCTTTGAAAGGAAGTGAGGACGCATGAAGGTGACAGCAAAAGAATGGCGTGTCATGTCTGACCACAATAAACAACTGTTGTTAAATGCGGTCGCCAATAGATAGAAGTACAGTAAGCATATTTCCACTAATAAAAATAATGAGGTGATTATATGGATAACAACAAATTACAGGCTCTAATAAAAGTGAATAATTGTGATAATGCAAAGGATCATCTGCGCATAGTTGAAATGGTGTTACAAATTGACAACAAAAAGGCATTAGATACATTGTACGTTTTAACGAAATCGGTATTGAAAAAGAGTAACTCACTTTGATTGAGTTACAAAATAAATAGGAAAAGGGGAATCTACATGCAACAAACGCAAAACACTTTAAGAACAGTCGCACATGAGAATAGTAGCAAAGCATTTATCCTATCTGCACAGATGATTCAATTAGAGGTTGTACAAGGTGCTGTAGCTCGTTTAATGGACAGAATAGACGAGATCACTCATAAAGGTTGGGATAAAAACCCTGGAATGGCGTGTTGCGCAATTGATGAGATACGAGATACAGTGCGTCTTATTGATATGGCTTTATTTCCGTTGTTCAAGGAAATATTAGAAGAAGTCAAAACACTTAACGTTCACGCACAAGATTTGTATGATATTGTAATTAGTGAACCGGAAGTTCAAAGTGTTTGGGGGAAGGAGGGAATGTAATTGAAAACCATACCATCTATTGAAACACAACAACGTATGCATGCTTTCTTTATGAAAACATCAGCACCACGTATCTATAAAGAACTTTTAGAAGAAGAACAAAAACGTAAAGAAATGGAATCTCAACAAGATGCGAATAAGGAAAAGTAATAAAAATGAGCACTTGCTACGGCAGGTGCTTTTATTATAGAAAGTAAAAAAAGATTGAAGCAAATAGCCACAATCTATGTATTTCATCATCTATACAAACATGCCCACCAAAGCGTTAATAATTAGCCCCAACTAGCCCCAAATTAGCCCCGAAAGTTAGCCCCAATTTAATGTTATTTAAAGTGTTTATATGCATTGTTGATAAAAAGTAAAAAGCCTACAGAATATTGATGTAGTAGGCTTTGTGGGAATTAATTATTGCTCTTTACAAAGGAATTGTATTAGTTCGTGAAGCATAAAGATGATAAGTAACCTAACATTAATAAAAGACCAATACCCATTGCGATTTCCATGTTTTGTACCTCCTTTTAAAAAAACGACACATTTAACCCGCATACTGTCAATAAATACCCGATTAGTTTGGGCAACAGGATGATGGTTATACAAACGTTTTCACAAGATGTGAAGTTTTTACTTTATACATAAATATTGTACAATGAATTATAGAAATATGAAACCTTTTATAGGCTTATGCGTATATATAAGTAATAGAATTACCAATTTGTACATAAAGAGAAGGTGTTAATTAATGAAGAAATGGGTTCAAAAAAGTATCGTCATAATGGTTGCGTTTTTAACTTTTGGATTAATTACGCCAACACATGAGATATGGGAAGCATTTGATCAAAATCCATCGAATCGTGCTTCTATCGGACCATCACCTGGGACAAGCACTGCAGAAGCAGCTGCTCTGCCGATAGAGACAGAAATACAAGAAGAACCGGTCGACTACAGTTCATTGCTCGTCGACGCTGCTAAAGAGCAATCTTATATTAAATTCGGCTCAAAAATTGGCCCGAAAATTAGCAATGAGTTTGATTCCATTATCTTCCCAAAAATGGAGGAAGCCATTGCGATGACAGTAGCTAGTTTAGACGATGCATCATTAGCATCGTTAACAATTTCAGAAAAGCCAAGTGGCAACTATGGAGAAAAAATTTTCAATATTAGTAGCAATGAAACAGGGATGGATTTAATTCGCTTCCATGTCCGCACCGAAAAACGACCACAGGAAGGTTATTATTACAACTTCCACTACCATAGTGCCGAGGACGACTTTATGGCACATAACAATTTAGGGGATATATACTGGGAGAAAAACACACCTCCGAAATGGTTATCCTAAAAAATTACGAAACACTCGTTTAAAACGCGGGTGTTTTTTTGTTTATAAACACTCGTGTATCAACGTTTATAGTGCGATGTTAAGTTGTTGTATTCAGCTATCATTATAATAGGGGAAAGCAGAAAAAAGTATGTACCCCAGAAAGTACCTCAAGATTATAGATTTCACCTATTAAAAAGTCTTTTTAATAGTTTGGTTTAAATGAATTGTATTGTTTTTTACAGGGAAATTGGATTGCGTCCAATCACTACATTTACAATCAAAAATATAGTGGAATTCTTTCTACAACCGTCTAACAATTGTTTTTGTATTTTAATAAGATATACAGAAAGTAATTTCTTTTTAATAGGAGGTGAAACTTTGTCAAATCAAACATCAACATGTCAAAATACTAGAAAGTATACGATAACTACAGGACCATTTCTTGTTCCATTAGATGCTGCAGTTGGACAGCCTAATAATCGACTTGTGATTCTGATAAAAAACCCTACAAGCAAACCATTAGAAGCTGATGTTGTGATTGAATATTGTCCTTCTTTACAACTTTCAACGGAAGGAATATCACTTCCTTTTATAACGAATGAGAATGAAAAACCTTTTCTAGAAGGTCTTCCATTAACGGTTATACCTCCAAGGAGTTGTACACGATTGGAATTTGATATTAGTTCGATTGTAAATGGGATTCTTCATGTTAAATCTACAGGCGATTATTTAGTAGGAGAGCGCCCTTTACGTGGCAGACTTGAGATTGAAGTGGTCGGTGGATCAGGCCTTTCTAGTCCTACAAATCCTGGTCTTTCTGTTGCAGATCCGTCCATGGTATTCCATTTCGGTGATATGAAGGTTATGCTTCTCGGAAATTAAATTATAAAACCTTTAAACGAGTACAGGCAGCACAAAAGCACTGTACTCGTATTCCTTTTTGATAGGAAGAGCTATTGTTTTACACATAGCAGTATCCCGAACCACGAAGACAGAAACACTTATTAGAATTTTAATAATTCGATACTTTCCTTGAATACTGTTAACAAAAGTAGTGAGTGAATATATAAAATAATCTGTTAATATGGTATACTATTCTTGTTTTACATAATTGGAAATTAATATAAAGTATGGGGGAGAAAGCATTTTGGGGTGTAAAAGGATATGAAACAATTTTTAAGAAAATTAAATAAAATCGATACGTTTTCGCCGTATTTCTTTTTACCATTTATTTTACTGCTATATTTCTTTACGAGCATGTTTGATTGGCATAGATTTGAAATGTTCAATTTACATGTTTCCATCTGGCCCGCAGTTATTTTAGCAGTTCTTTGTTATTACATAGGTGTTTATGTTATAGACAAGATGAAATGGACAATTCCTTCATTTGGTCTGTCGTTTTTAGGCAAATATGTGATTCATTTTATCGTGTTTCTTACGTTACTTGGTTTATGCTCGTACATATGGATGGTTTTTGGAAGCGGACTTGGTATTTCGGATGAATCAAATCGCCGAAATTTAAATCCAAAGCTGAACTTCTTTAGTCAATTACTATGGTTTGGCGTGTTATTGCTACTATCCTATAAAATGATTTTAGAAAAGCATATGACGTGGAAGAAAGGGTTTATCTACGGTTCTATCTATGCATTTATCATTTTTTTATTTGTGTTAGTTGCCTATCGAACGCCATTAATTATTATCCTATTTACAGGGATCATCATTATCCACTATGTAGTAAAACGAGTGAAATTGGCGTGGTTTTTAACAACGCTTTTAGTTATTGGTGTAGCTTTTTCTATGTTTAGTTTTATTCGTGTGTTAACGGAGGACCGGTCACTAGAATTTAATAGAAGAGATCAGCCAGATGTGGAGCTAACGGATGAGGCGAGAGACCAGCTGTTAACGGCTGAAGAAAAGGTAAACCAAACGCCGTTATGGGTGCGTGCATTAAATGAAGAAAGTGTAACAGGGCATATTGTATTAAGTACAATTATGGAGTATACGCAGGAGAACGGTTATTTAAACGGTGAAGTCCATAAAGGTATCTTTAGTACGATATTACCTGGTAAGCAAATTTCACCTCGCATGATGGTCACGGAGGTTGTCAATTCCGTAAGTATAGAGAAGGGCAAGGTTATTACACGTGGAAATCGTACAACTACACCAACCTTTATCGGTCAATTATTTTTAGATGGGGGCTATTTATTAGTTGCAATTGGTTTCTTTTTATACGGTGCTTTAATTTCGCTTCTTTATAATAAAGTGAAGCAGGAAGGCATTCGTAGTTTCCATTCTGTCGCCTATGCCTTTACGATTACGGTATTTACGGTGTCGATGCATACAGGTTTACTGGATTTAATTTTTGTTTTAATGCTCGGCTTTGTTATCATTGCATCATCGATAAAAGTGGATCAAAATCAGCTTCGTTATTAATAATAAAAATGATCATAAAAAGCCTTCCCACAATGGAGAAGGCTTCTTTTTATTGAGTGATGCGCTCGAAAAATGCTTTTGTTTTTTCGATATCCGTAACATGCCGGTTGCATAATTGGCTATCTGCGCAAATGTAATTACTATAATTCGTGAACGTACCAACGGTTTGCCCTTTTACAGATGTAGTAAATAGGCCAACGTCGGAATGGCGATTACATATTGCACATATTCCACGAATTGTATCATTAGAGAATGTGCCTTTAATCGATTTTAGCTTGTCATCTTGTTCTAGTAAAACGTATTTTCGATGTGTTCCAGGATCATCCCAAGCTAAATAACAAATCTCCTGAAAATCAATTTCTTCAAGCTTCGGTAGTTTTAGCTTTTTTTCCTTTTTAAAAAGGCTTTTTAATGCACTGGTAGTGACTGCTTTGAATGGGATGACGTATCGTTTTAATTGCTCTATATACTCATCACCTTGTGCACGATTCGTCACTTCAAAAAGCTGTTCAATCAACTCAGCTTGCTCAGCCGACAGCGCTAATTTTGTTGTAATCTCGCTTTCAACGATACCTTGTACGGCAAGGATAACGTCCTTATCTTTTGTCGTAGCAAGGGTTAATATGATTTTATTCATTTGCTGCTCAAGTAAATGATAGTTTGCGACCGTTAAAAACGGTTGGATTGTTGGTTTTTCCATTTGAATTCACTCCTGTATTGTAGGCTTTTCATAAAGGTTTATGGCCTAAAGAGATCATTCAATTATGTTATTCGGGTTAACTTTTCTAGACCTCTTTGACCTGTAATGTGTTTGGTCTAGAGCAAGCATTACAAAAGAATGCGTCCATTTCGATTCCTCCTTGAAAAGAAAACTAGCTTTATTATAACATTTTTTGGGGAAAATATAAAATTAAAATATTCAGATATCAATATTAAATAAATGGTATAATTATATTTATTGGGATTTCCATCATGGCATGGGATTTATTCCCGTTATGAATAGGTGCTTTCCTCCGATAAGTCGATTTGGATGTAGATGGTTAAGACGTTATCACAGGAAAAGGGATGGAAACCTTTGTACTGTTACCAGAGAAAAATTTTAAGAAAAGAGGAATGTCTATGATTCAGTTTGAAAAGATGAACACAAAGCATTTTTTGCAAAACTTTACGGTAAGTGATTTTGCGATTAGTCCTAATGAAAAGCAGATGGTATTAAGTACGAATTTTAATGGATATTTTAATCTTTGGGGAATGGATTTAGAGAAAAAGTTTCCGTATCAAATGACTTTTCATAATCAAACTTCGGATTTTATTAAATATTCGAAAACAGGTGAATTCCTTTTAGTTGGATTTGATAAAGATGGTGATGAGAATAGTCAAATTTATGCAATTCCACCTGAGGGAGGAAGCCTAGTACCAATTCGCTATAAAGAGGGAGAACGTCATTTCTACGGACATTTGACTGATGATGGTAGACATCTTTATTATTCAACTACAGCTGGAAATTCAACGTATTTAAATAGTTTAGTTTATGACATTGAGAGTGAAGAAGAAAAGTTACTGATTGAGGGTAGTGATGCACCTACTTTTATCGCTACAGTTAGCCCAGAGGAAAAATCATTTGTTTATATTAAACAGTTTGGAAATACGCATTCCCTAGCATATGTACAAATTGATGGTGAGGAAGTATTGCTCACGCCATTAACGGATAAGCAGCATACAGTTGCCGATGTTGTGTATATTTCTGAAATGGAAATTTATTTTTTAACAGATTACGATGAAGATTTTAGCTATTTAGCAAAATTCGATATTCAGTCGAAACAATTTACAAAGTTGCTTCAATTAGAAAAAGAAAGTTTTACAAGTATTTATTATTCAAAAGAAGAGTATGCACTATATATTGTCGGTTCCTATGGTGTAGAGGATCGGCTTTATCGTTATACAATTGTAGATGGAAAAAATGAAAAACTCGAAACACCTGTTGATATTATTGAGAAAATGGTTATTATGCCAAGCGGACATTTATATTTGCTTGGAAAATCGGCTACGAAGCCAAATAATATTTTTGTGTCAAAGGAAATGGGAAGTTCATGGTTAGAGGTAACTCACTATAGAGTACCGGGTGTTCGAGATGAGGATTTGGTAGAACCTGAAGTGCTTCGTTATCCATCATTTGATGGTTTGGAAATTGAGGCACTGTTGTTCAAGGCGAAGGAGGAAAATTCGAATGGCCATGTTATTTTATGGCCACATGGTGGTCCGCAAGCAATTGAACGCAAATCATTTCGACCGATGTTCCAATTTCTTGTTAGCCAGGGATACTCTATTTTTGCACCAAATTTTAGAGGCTCATCGAACTATGGCCTAGACTTTAAGAAAAAGGTTGAGGGCGATTGGGGTCATGGTCCACGTCTTGATAATACTACTGGGATTGATTGGCTTATTGAGAAGGGCTATGCTGATCGTGATAAAATGCTGCTTTTAGGTGGTAGCTATGGTGGCTATATGGCACTGCTATTACATGGTCGCCATGCAGATTACTTTAAAGCAGTTGTCGATATTTTTGGCCCAAGTAATCTGTTTTCATTTATTGAGTCTGTCCCGGATTTTTGGGCACCATATATGAAGCAATGGATAGGAGATCCAGAAAAAGACAAGGAAAGATTAACAGCCGATTCGCCAATTACGTATTTAGATGGTATGACGAAACCTATGTTAGTCATTCAAGGGGCGAACGATCCACGTGTTGTGCAAAAGGAATCTGACCAAATTGTTGCTGCTTTAAAAGATAAGGGGCGAGAAGTAGAATATATTGTGCTAGAGGATGAGGGTCATGGATTCACGAAAAAGGCGAATGAAATTTACGTGTATGAGAAAATACTCGAATTCTTTAATACACATATCCATTTAAAAACGGGGGCTTTTTAATTTATTCCACTATCAAACTCGTAATCGCTGGAAAACTTAGGAGGACTATTATGCTATTAAATCAACAAGGATTTAATTTATGGGCAGATGGTTATGATAAAACGGTTCAGCTAAGTGAAGAAAGCCATCAATATCCATTTGCAGGATATAAAGCAGTATTAAATATGATTTTTAACGAGGTCATGTCCATTCCAAATTCAACTGTATTAGACATTGGATTTGGGACAGGAGTATTAACGGCAAAGCTTTATGATAATGGTCATACGATCCATGGACTCGATTTCTCCTCGAAAATGATCGAAATCGCCAAAGAAAAAATGCCTGAGGCTAACTTAATGGAGTGGGATTTAGCACAAGGGCTGCCATCAGAGCTCCTTCGTCAAAAATATGACGCTATTATTAGCACCTATGCGCTTCATCATTTTACCGATGAAATGAAAGGGCACTACATTACAGCGCTATTGCAGCAACTAACACCTGCAGGCAAAATTTTTATCGGCGATATCGCGTTTGAATCAAGAAAGCAGCTTGAAAAATGTCGTCAAGACAGTATTGATTATTGGGATGATGATGAATTTTATTTTGTCCATGAGGAAATTAGCGCCTTATTAAAAGGAGTATGCCAATTAGATTTTTATCCAATCTCGCATTGTGGTGGAGTTTTTGTACTTTCGAATCTTGCATAGGAAGATGCTTACATGATTATTTCTGATTATTTATATGGTGAATTCGAAATAGATGATGTGTTAGCGGAACTTCTTTTGAGTAAGCCGATGCTGCTGAAGAAAAATTTCAACAGGGTGTGTTTGTGAAAATTATATAAGTATATCGATAAATTAGCACTTTTTCGGTAGAACAAGGAAGGGGGTGTCAGTAGACAGCCCCTTCGCTTTTTTGCTAACAGCTTTGAAAGTACCACTTGCAGTACTTATACATGAAATAGAGCATGCTTTAGGTGTTTATTTTATTTACTAAAGATAAAGACTATTGTTGATTTGTCTAGCTGTCTTTATGGAGCATGAATTTGGAACCCTTTTTCTTTTTACAGCTATTCCGATCATCTAGGCAAAATGGTTTACAAAAAATTTCGTAACCATCTGAACAAAATCTAGATTGAAAAAACTGAAAATATAAAATTTTAGCTATCTCTTTAAATATATCGTTCATTTCGATATAATCTATTTAGACGATATATTAAAAGGAGTAAATTTAATGATTAAAGAATTAAATAACTATTTTACATCAATTTATTACCATCTACATACAACGCATGAAGAGTCTATTTCGCATCAAAGCGTACGTATTTTACAGATGATTCACAAGGAAGATGAAGTAACTGTCCGTGATATTGCTGAGTTGCTGAATATTTCTCAAAACACAGCGTCAGAACATATAAAAAAGCTAGAGCGTAATGGCTGGGTGAAAAAGGAGCGATATATCGAAGATCAACGCAAAGTATATCTACATCTTACAACGGAAGGGCTTCATATCTTAAAGAAAAACACAGAATTAGATGATGACAAACTACAATATGCCCTAAAGCAGCTGTCAGAAGAACAACAGCAAACAATTTTACAGGCGTTTCGTCTATTAAGCGAGGTGTCTAAATAATGTACACATTAGTAAAAATTCTTTGCTCTGCAGCCGTGATTGGTATTGTTACAGAGGTTGCTAGAAGATTTCCTTCCTATGGCGGTATTATTGCTGCACTACCTCTTGTCAGTATTTTAAGTATCATTTGGCTTACTGTACAAAGCGAGTCGAGTGAACATATTCAGCGCTTTACGGTTGGAGTAATCGTTGGACTACCAGCTACAATGTTTATGCTATTTGTTATTTATATGGCGATGAAATCATCGATCCATATCGTGTTTGCCATTGGACTAGGAATTGCTTCGTGGGCAGTATTTCTAGGTGTTCAAAAAGCCATTGCTAGTGTATTTAATTTTTCAATTTAGGAGAATAGTAGATGACAGTCATTCCAATTCAGCAATTACATCAAAATAATGTGTTACAGTTTTTTAAAGAGCATTGGGGAAGTACAGAAATGGTTATTTCCAGTGGGATATATGACTGTAGTAAATTAGATGGCTTCGCCTATGTGGATGAACAAAACATGCTGTTAGGTCTCGTGACGTATATCATTCGTGATAAAGAATGTGAAATAATTTCCCTTGATAGTATTATGGAGGGAAAGGGGATTGGTTCATTACTTGTCCAAGCTGTTGAACAGCATGCATTCGAACATGACTGCACAATGATTACGCTCATTACGACAAATGATAATTTGCAAGCGTTAAAATTTTACCAAAAAAGGGGCTATCAGTTAGTCGAAATCATACAAAACGCAGTCGAGCAAGCAAGAGCATATAAACCTGAAATTCCTTTACTCGGCAATGATGGGATTCCGATACGTGATGAAATACGATTAGTAAAGCAATCTGGCTTATCATGAGTCAGGTTGTTTTTTCTCTATGTGAAGAAGTTGATAGGTAAAGAAAAATTCCCACTGTTTATTTTCGAGGTTTCATCACCTACGATTTCTCGTTATACTTATGGGAGTAAGAAAGTGAGGAATGAAATGAAAAAATTATTATTTGTTTTATTATTTAGTGTTCTAGTAGTGGGAGCGGCCTTTATTATTTATTTAAAAAGCAATCCACCACTTGTCATGAATAGTTATACGAATTCTACAGATGGTTCAACTACAAAAATCGTAGAAATAGAGAATAAAGGACTACGTGACATAAAGCTTCGGCAAATACTCATCGACAATAAAGTGGCTGAAAATGTTGAGCTCGTCGTGAGTAAGTCGGAACCGTTTGAAGCCGAAACGAAGCTAGTAGGTAATCCGAATATTACATATCATAAATTAAGGCAAGTAAATATTTTTCCAAGTCAATACATAGATCGCAAGGCCATCGGAAAGCAGCCGCAGCATTATGCAGTGAAGGTTAATGCACCTAAAATAAAAAAAATCACGATTAAATATGAGTATTTAAAAATGCCATTTACTTTAACGGCTGAGTTACAAGCTACTAAATAGAATGCAACTATAATTAGCGGGGTTTTATTTTCTAGAAAAGTGCAAGAAATCAACGTTTCTAAAAGTGATTTCTTGCGCTTTTTAAAGTTTTATCTTTACCTTATTGAAGCTATATATCCGTTGTCTATTTATTTGTTTATGAAGCACTCCTGCTATGAAATCTTTTAAAAGGTATTATGGAAACCAAGAGCAGTAAAACACCAAACAGCACAAATAAAGCAGAACTAGGCAGTACATGATATAGTGCGGGGGACATTCCACCAAGCGCCATACCTAAATAACGGACGAAGTTAAAAACGCCTAAAGCTGTTCCTCGATGCTCGCTGTACTCATTGCTAATAAGCGTCGAGAAAAGGGGGGCGGAAAATCCAACGATAATTCCATAACCAAATAAGATAATGCTTAACCCCACAAGTGATTGAGTGTGAAATACACCAAATAGTATGACCTGCAAAGGCATAACCATTAACAGTAAGATAAACAAAGTATTTAAGGATATTTTTTTCTGCAACCTTTTAAATAACATACTTCCGACAATCATGCTGACTGTCAAAGGTAAATATAATAATCCAATGAACTGTAAATTTATATGATAATGATCATGGAGCAAGACAGGCAGATAGACAAGAATTGCAAAATAGATGAAAAATACTAAAAAGCTAATGATCATAATACTTGTTCCAATGTAATGGGAAAAGACGGCCTTATATGCATGGATAAATCCGTTGGATGGTATTTTGTCGGCTTCATTCTGTTTTTCACTTGGCAGTAGATAAACAATGAACATCAGCAAGGAAACTGCCATGATCAAAAGAAAAAGGAAAATTCCCTCATAACCAAAAAACTCTCCAATAAAACCTCCAACTACAGGTGAAACAGCTGGTGCAAGGGTTAGCAGTATTTGATACGTTCCCATGGCACTTCCTCTTGCTTCACCTTCAAATAACTGTGCAATCATACTAATTGCAACTAAAGGAATTATCCCGGCCCCGATTGCCTGAATCATTCTGAACAGCGAGAACAACGTAAAACTGTTGGTGTAAGCACAAAAGACTGCTGATACGCCCATCAAAAAAAGACTAATGAGCAATAATCTTTTTTTATTTTGATGTTCAACCACAGTTCCCAGAACAATTTGGATCACTGCAATAATAAAGATAAAGCTACTGACCGTAAAATTTACCCAGCTGATGGATACTTCAAATGAATCCCGTATAAGGGGAATGATTGGTGTATAGATGTTCTGGCTTAAAGAAGCAAAAAACGTGCTAATACTCAAGGCATATAAGACAAACGATTTTTTTGCATATTTAGTCTCCAAATGGAACGTCATCACCTTTAAGTTTGTCAGTCATCATTTCTAAAAAAGTGATAATGGTTTCTAACTCGTCGGTATTGAAACTATCCAATAGGCGCAGGTATTGATTTCTTGCCTTCTCATGCAACTGATCGTGGATAGAGGCAAGTTGCTTTCCTAAATCAGTAAGGAGATAGTGAACTTCTTTTTGATTGGTCTCCTGTCTCGTCTCGACAATAACATTCTTCTCTAGCATTTTTTTGATTGCCTTTGTAATGGCTGGCTTGGAGACGTTTAACGTTTCCGAAAGGGATGTATTATTCGCAGCTCCCTGTGCGTTGATGGCAGAAACAATGTGTAATTGAGTAAGCGTCCAATCCATAACAATGGAGTTTTCCTCATTTTTTTTACGGAAGCTTTTCCTCTTTTGGACGGCTTCTCTTTCTTTGATAAATTGTTGTAAAGCATTTAACGCTTCCATTTTTTTGTCTATATGATTCAAAATGTATCACCTAACTTTTTGTGTTTTTGTTAACCGGTTAATAAAAATAGTTTACCAGTTAACAAAAAGAGGTGTCAAGTGTAAATTAACTAATAAACAATAGGCGGGATTGTTTAATAAATGTCGCTGTTTTCTTAAACTTTTTTTGAGGAGAAGAGATTATTTTCGCGCTACATGATGGCTAACGGGGTGCTTTAGGGGAATAAGAAGGATCTTAATAATCAAACTTTTAAATAAAACAGTTCCTAATTTAAAGAAAGCCAATGTTTTGCTCAAACTTCAAAACGTTGGCTTTATTTTATACAGTGAAATCAGGCGTTTAGAGTGATTTTTATTCAAACTTTATTATAGTTCAACATATCACTTTCTTTTTTTTATTTGTAAATTGCCCTTATTAAACATAACGAGTCCATTGAATCGCTCATAAAAACCATATAGCGGATATAACAGTCCAAGGAATACGATAAAGGAAGGTATTTTTTCGATAACAGGGATTACGCCTGATAGGAAAGATCTTAATGTTTCTGTTAAGAAAATAAATAAAGGAATGATTGCAATCGTACCTATTAATAGAAATGGGGTTACTTTTGTCTCTTTTAATTTGACGTGGCAATGTGGACATTCCATAGTAAATGGTGATGAAAAATCCTCAAAGTCTTCAAGCGTTATTGCTTCTTGACAGTCTGGACAAGGTATAGATGTTCTCATAAATAAATCTCCTTAAAAACGAATTCCCTTTAGTATAGTTGAGAATACTTCCAAAAGTAAGCGGGAAATATTGGAGTTGAGAAGTTGGAAATTCAAAGAAAAAAAGATAAGTGTCGGGTTCCATAAAACTTTGCTGGGGAAGTCCACTGAACCGTTAAAGAGGGATAAAGCTTTGAATGGCTAATAAGCTATATACTCGTTTTATGTCTTATCAATTATGCCCGTGTCATTTCATAAGATTGTTTGATGAAAAAATACTATTACTACTAATATATGATAATCTAATAGTAACATTCATTGAAATGTTAGGAGGGACTAAATGGGGTTTGTCGTCTTCGGCATAGTACTTGTTATTTGTATTTTTACTGTGGTTTTAGTGGTTAATAGGAAGCATTCAAACGGGGATATTAAATTGGAAGTAACGGCTGTATGTGAAGGAAAAAATGAATTAGATCAAGCTATCATAAAGATATATTTTACATTTTCGATAGGTAAACTGGCACATCGTAAAAGAGAAATAATGGGCAGTATTGATTGGTCAAAAGGATGGATGCCTGTTTGCTATAATTTGAAGGAAAATGGAGTCTATAAGAACGAAAGATTACTCTCTGCTACAAATGAGAAAACGTATACAACCTTCGAAATCAACGCTACAAACGCGATAGATCCTCTGGGACGAGGTGAGGGGTATGTTGTATTAAAATTAGAGGACCCTATTTCTTCAGATAAATCTAGCGCAGGTGTGATTCTTGTAGTAACAGCCAATATGGTGACCTATCAGCTGTCTGATTCAACTAGCTGGAATAATGACTTTGCAATTAATCATTAAATAATAAAGCTGTTTTCTCAAAGATTGTTGCTGTTAAAGACAGATTTTAATCTACAAAATGTGTAGGATAAATCTGTCTTTTCGGTTGATATTTCGTGAATCGAAAATTTAACGAAGGCTCTGGTTAGTAGAAGAAAAAACATTCATTATTTTTAAAATATTTAACTTACTTAACTTACTTCTATGTAAAATAACTATTTTCCTCGTGGCCAAATGAAATATGAAATAGATATGATAAAATCAATTCCCAGTACTAAAGACCATACTTTTAGTGTTTCAAAAAGTTTAGAGCTACGGTCCGCATCATTTACTAAGTATATCAATATTAATAAAAATCCTGCACCGATGATATATGCGAACAAATGCTGAAAAGACCCTTTCAAAGAATTACGAGCATATGCGAAACCAGTCTTTTTTTCAGGTTTTGTTCCCTCTTTTTTTATGTAGTATAAGAACCTTTCATCAGCCCAACGAACGATACTCTTTCCAAAAGCAATCGACACACCTAAATAGATAGCAGCAATTGCGTGAGACGTAGTTGCATTTCCACCCTTTAATAGATCTATAGCGGTTACGATTAACAGAAACAAATCAATCACGGGTGTTAGAAGTAAAAAGAACGATCCCATTTTTTTAAAGTTATATACATAACGTAAAGTTAGACCGAGTATTATAACAATCCAAAAACCAATTTCTGCTGCGATAATTGACCAAGTAATAAAATTCAATTAACCACCCCACACTTTTACTTACAAAAAATCTAGTAGTATAAAAACATATTGTATATTATATTAAAAGGAGAAACAATAAAAAATTCCACCTTTTAGCAAATTTACCGTATTAATTCAGCGAAAATCTCTTTTTGCTTCGCTAATTGAATAACAGTAAACCACTGAATCCGCTTCAAAAGCATCTGATAAATGGTGCTCTTTGCCTTTTCTTATTGCTTCAATTGGTAGATATACGAATTTTTAAAGAGACTGAAATCTTCGATAATGTAACACCGTTTATCATCATTTTAATGTACTTAATTCATTTTCCAGATAATGCGAACCTGAAAAAGGTGTATTTGTCATATCAATAAATGTTTTTCCACAATCATTACATAAATATCTTTGTCTAGAACGATATTTACCATTACGATTTACGGCAGTACTTCCACAAAGAAGACCATTACTGAACGCCTCCTAAAAATGCATTATTCAGTATTTTCAAGAGAGCAACAATCTATACGAAAACTAAAAAAGCTATTCGTTAGGATTAAAGTACCTAATGAATAGCTTTTATGTTTGGTAGGGTAATAATGAAACCTATTCAAGTTAATTTCGTAGAATATTAAAAGGAAGGAGTATCTTTGTTGTATTCGGTCCTCTACTATCATGAAAAACCTTGAGAAATAGACAATTAAGAGTAATTATAAAATATGCTGCTGAGGTTCAAAAGCACATCGCTATCTTAATTTATGGCAATCAGTTAGATGAATTAATTGCAACTGAGGAAAGTTGCGACGACTCAAATAAATTTAATATAAGGAACGATACATATCCATGCCGATGTGAAAAGTTCCCAAAGGAAAAAATTAAATTTTTGAATTCAGATGGACGATGAGTAGCTTTTTGAAGCGACGATCCAATGTTTAGATGGTACACATGTCCGAATTCATCACAAAGGACTGAGAGCCAGTAGAAGGGAGATATTTTTAAGGAAGAGGAGTCAGATGATAGGGAGTTGTTAAGAAGTAAAATGCAAACGCTTTCTCTATCAGCGACAACTCCTCGTGAAGAATCGGAAGTATATGTACGAGATTGGCTTAAACGATTACTAAAAATAATACAAGAGTGAATACCAATCATCAACCGAAAAGAAGGGACTAGTTTTGGATATTTTGACAGATAAATTAATAATGATTGGTTTGTTTATTCTCATCATTCACTCGATAGAGACACTTGCGTATGCAGTGCGATTATCGGGTGCACGTGTAAAATTATTAGCCTCTGCATTATCATTGTTCAATGTCATGGTCATGTTTTCAAGGCTAGCAAACATGATGCAGCAGCCTTTTACCGGAAGTCTGACTGACACAGCATCAAAGGAAAACACATTGGCATTTGTGGAACAGCAATTCCGTATTCTTATTGGCGCAGCTTCATTAGGTACATTGGTAGGTATTCTATTATTGCCAACATTTGTAGCGCTATTTTCAAGGGCTATTATTCATTTGTCTGAGGAAAGAGGCTCCATTCCAGCATTATTTAAAAAGGGTTTTAGTATTGACTATCTCAAACGGGGAATAAAACATATTCATTTGCCAAGCTTTTCTTATTTAAAGGAGATTAGCTGGCGTAACATCCCCATTAAATTATTTATCGTGAATGTCGTTATAACGGCCATCTATACAATTGGTGTCTTGTCTGCACTTTACGCCTCTTTATTAGTTCCTGAAAGATCGAATACTGCTGTGATGTCATCAGGACTTATTAATGGTATAGCGACAATGTTGCTCATTATATTTATTGACCCTAAGATCTCCATTTTGGCAGATGATGTGATCAATCAAAGAGGCAGCTACTTGAGTCTTAAACGAGCATCTGTAATGATGATGGCATCAAGACTGCTAGGCACATTTTTGGCACAGCTATTATTTCTACCAGGAGCAAAATATATTGCTTGGTTTACACAATTCATGTAAGGGGGATATACATTGATGATAATTATTCAAGCCTAATAACAGCTTTTTCTATGAATTAAGAAGGATAAAGCGAAGTTAATAAGATAACTTTCAAAGAAAGGAAAATCGATATTTAATGAAAAAATTATGCTTCCTAATTTTAATGATGTTTGTGTTAGTTGCTTGTAGTATGAACCAACAACAAGAGATCCATTACATAGCGAAAAGTGAGCACTGGAAGGCCGTATATCATAGTAATACCGACGAGGGCTTACAACTTTTCTATCTTGGGGAAGAGGGAGATTTAGGTGGTTTAGAAATAACGATAGAAGGGTCTAAAGAATCACAAAATTATATTGACTACCAGGTAAATAAAGATAAACAGTTAATTTTAAAGAAAAAAGAAAGTGCGAAAATATTTAAAAAGGATGCTGCCCCAACCATTCACATTAAGTGGCAGTCTCACAATGAGACGTTAGAAGTACGAAGTGGATGAAAACTTAGTATAGAGAATGAGGGGAGCGAAATGAAGATGAGCTCTGTGATATATACCTTCGCTTGAACACAGACAGTGCTAAAAATAGAATATGCAGCAAGTACATGGTTGTTACACAAAAAGAATATTAATTGAGCATTATGGGATCGTGGCTTCACCTCAACAAGTAAAAGATATACACATAAGAATATGTACAGCATAAAGTGGAAGCTTTACAAAATGAACAAATCCGTGTAAGTATTGACGATCGACATGGAAATAAAATTTGTGAAACTCAAATGAAAAAATACTTTATATTTTAGTGCTTAGTAATAAAGAAATGGATCGTCAACATGTCACTGTTCCGTAAATATGGGTAGCAAGCATTAATTGAAAAACCATTGCAACAGCAAAAGCAAAGGGAATTAAACAATTTAGCTCGCCTTTAGAGGGAAGTCATAACCCTCTAAAGGCGAGCTAAAAATATGAAATAAATGTTGTAATATTTGTTTTTTGTAAAATTTACTTAAAAATGTTGGTTTTTTCTTAGATTTTGCTACTATTAATCAATTTTCAAGCATACAATAAATTAAACAACAAACGAAATAGATTTAATTGGCGCTGTTCTTTTGATAATTACTTTCTCCTAAAAGGATAGTTTGTGTCTCAGCGTCAATGACCAGGTATTTATGATAAGTCTCCTGATTATTTTGCTTAAAGGATGCTAAAAAATATACTTGTCGATTGGGATGAATAAAAGTATGTTGAGAGAGGTCTATTTTTTTACGTATAAAATTTGTTTTTAGATGAAATGTTTCTTCAGCCTTCGGTACGTCCTTAAAGGCTATTTTTTGACGAATGTTTAAGGTAGCATCGTTATATTCCTCATAGATTGTCCTGTCTAACTGATGGTAAAAATCATTCTTAGTACGAAATGTCTGATATTGATTATTAGGATATTTATAAGATGTAGTTCCAGAAGATTTGCAAAGAATCGGTGCTGAATTTTCTACTGAATCTTGAGGCTGCTGTAGTAAAAAGCTTGAAACGACCAATGATAATAAAAACATCTGCATTTTTCGGCCTCCTTTTCCTGTCATAAAGAAGATATCCCATTTTTATGTTACTTATACGTATCTTTACAACAACAATAGGAATTGGGTGTTTTAACCCGGAACCTACTATACAGATTATTGAAAATAGTTTTAGCTAGCTTTATTGATCGCTTTTGAATATTTATTTAGTAGGACATCTAATTCTTGACTACAATCTACCACGCTAGGATGGGTAAAACCTAAATCCATAGCCTTTTTATACATATCTTTCCTTTTATTTTCAATCTCCATCTTCAAGAATTGTTTAAACGATATCTTAACCAAAATCTTTTCCCCCTATAATTTTTTCTTCATATTCTTGAAATACATTGACCTCGATTCAACTTTTTCATTGTATCTCACCTAAAACGAAAAATATGTCACATTGTGTATAGGTTGAGAAATTCGTAATTTAGTCATAGAAAAATATATTCATAATTATATAGTCGAAAAATAAGGAAATCCAGTACTGAGTATTTTGGTCTATAAATATTTCCTTTTATTGTATTAATAATATATTTCATTACCCATAGCATTAAAATATTACGGTTTTTTTTTGGCTGTATTCAAGAATAGGCAATGGTTGAAATTTAATAGATTTGCTCCTTTTTTACTATTGAAAACTATGTCGATATTTATTGGAATTTTAATGCATTTCGTATCTTGTCACAATTTATCAAATAAACTTCTTTGTTGTTTGTTATTGAGGAGATTTCATGTTGGTTGATCATGTTGAGAATTTTCGAAATAAATGGAATGATGGGTGAATAGAGTTTGCATAATTGCTATGATAGGGGAGGTTTATGATGTTGAAGGTAAGGTTGCCATTATTAAGTATTATGATCGTTACTAGTTTAATGCTATTAGCATGTTCAGAAGAGAAAAGAAAAGCAGGAGAATCTTCAGAATCAACAGTGGTTACTAACGATTCGGTTCAATACGTGGAACAATCAAAACAAACGCTTCCAACTATCGATAAGCATTATGATTTTACATATTTAGAGAAATTGCCGGAGGAAAAAAGAGTGTTATATGAAGACTTCTTGAAGAAAGGAAATAGTAATAGTCTAAAGACTTTTACACCAGAGGAAATAGTGTTAATTATGATGAATTTAATATTTGAGCATAATTTTGATAAACTCTATGCTATTACTTACAATAACAATGAGCTACCAGATAAAGAAACTTTTATAGCAGAATATATAGATTATTTATTAGATGAGGATATTCAAAATTATTTAATGTACAGATACTACGATAGTATTTCTTTGAATAAGGATTCTAGCACTGAAAGTATAGCAATTGTTCAATTAGAGATAATTTTTGGAAGCTCGCACTACGGTAAGACATATGCCTTATTAAGAGAGGATGGTATGTGGAAGGTTGACCTATACAATTATATAAAAGAAAAGAAGGCAAAGTCTGAAGAACAATAGCGGGAACTACAATGACTGCCTATATTTTGTAAGACATGCGCATTCTCACTATAACGCTGATGAGGTCAATCACCCGCTTTCTAGTAAAGGGCTGAGGATAGGGATCGTGTACCTAGATTATTTGAAAATAAAAATATTCATACGATATATTCAATCATATAAAATGGCCATTCAGACGATGGAGGGCCCTTGATTTTTGACGCTGCCATTCATCAAGTGAGGAGTCACTCGAATTTCGCATTTGAGGGTAGAGAATCCAATGAAATTGCAAAGGAACGAGCTATTACCACCTTGCAATATTATGGTCTTAATGGTGCAATATTTGGGATGTTTATTTTAAAAAAACTTTCAATCCATTTCGTGTAGGAGGGGCTGGGACAAATGTGTTTAAGCCGACAAAATACCGAACTATCCAATGAAACTCTTATGAAGGGTTTCGGAATAGTTCGGTTTTTCTAGTTATCGTGTTGTGTGAATTTAGAAATTATTCGACTTAATAAAGGATCCATTTCGGCCTCTTGGTTCATTTTATTGAGAAATATTCTAAATTTACCGAGAAAACAAAATATATTCAACAACTATTATCCTATTTGATTCCAATCTTCTCGTAATAGACCAAATAAAACTACATCATGAAATTGACCGAAGCGGAAAATCTCATTGCGTAGAGAACCTTCTTTTGTAAAGCCGCATTTTTCATAGGAACGAATAGCTCCTTTATTAAAGCTGAAAACTTGAAGCTTAATTTTATTAATGGAAATATAATTAAAAATAAAATGAATAAGAGTTTTCATAGCATCGGTTCCAAGCCCTTTGCCGTGCCATTGCTCGCCAATCGAGATACCTACAAAGCAAGTACTGTTTTTCCAGTTGATTCCATAGACGCCACAGGAGCCGATAAGCTCATTTGAAGACTTTTCAAATATACCGAAAATAAACTCCTCTTTTTTTCCACTAATACTTTGAAAGAATGAAGCGTGATCCTCAAAGGTGTTTGGAAAGGGAATATCATCATTGGCAAGTAACAACGTATTTTTTTCGCTTTCGATTTTTACAAATGCCTCCAAGTCCGAAGAAGTCATTTGCTGTAAAGTAATAGATTGTCCTGTAAGAAATTCATTAAAATAATTTTCCATTTGTTTTCTCCCTTGTTCAAGGGCTGCAGTTAGAGTTTACATCCCTTGGATTATTTGGTGTATAAACAAAACATCTACTGCAATCTCTGCGCTCATATGCCCAACTCCTTTAGTTTAGCTATCATTATAGTAGCATTTTTGGTAATTAGTAGAAACAATTGTTTTTAAATGCTCTTTACCATCATGTGGACTTGATTTCCGTTCGAACTGGTGCTTTGTACTGACGCTGCGTTAGCATTAAACTTTTACACAGAAAACATTTGCTTCGCTACAGGCGGTCTCATCTGTGACGCTAAGATCTGTTCTCAAGGAGTAGCCTAGTCTTCATCCTAATCAGCGTAAATAAATGTAATCTCTTTAGTGATGAATCTATTAATTATAGCTTTGCTAGTAGGGCTTAATGCGTTTGGCTATCATTTCCAATTCACAAAATCGTCTATGCACCAAGTATCTCAATCTAACAGACATTCTTAAGTAGTTCTTCTTTCGACTCACTATTGTTAAGAAGTCGTTCATTAACGACATTAAATTCCTTGAAAGAGGACCTTTTCGTCCGCTAATATCGACATGGCTTCCACTGCATTTGGACAAACACAAAATGTTTCGATATCGATATCTTAATCTACTAGTAAATCATACGCTGTAGTGCGACTACATTTGACCAATTGTATGCTATTTTCAGTTTCTTTTCGCTTTAAAGCTCTCTCTAAATTTACACCTACTCTCACAATAAAATTGTAAATCATGTTAGAATACATTATATTTGTCATTTATTATAGGGTAAAATCTCCCATGAACGTGTTGAAACAGAACTAAGAGCGGTTTTTAAAGGGGAGATTAATGAGGTAGATTACTAGGATTAAAGATGTAAAGGAGAGCTTTGATGAGATTACAATTTTATGAAGAAAAAGATGAGCATTTAATTGAACGATATACGATTACAAAGGAGCAGCTTCGTTATACGATGTCTCCGAAAGAGAGCATTGAACTAGTGATGCAGGATGAAAATCGTCATGCCGTTCTTGTATTAGATGAAGACAGGCTTGTGACATTTTTTGTATTGCATGAACATGAGGGTGTCAAGCCATATTCCTCTAACGAACAGGCGATTTTAATCCGTGCCTTTTCGACAGACTTTTATGAACAAGGGAAAGGCTATGCGAAAGCAGCATTACAACTTTTGCCGGACTTTGTGTTGACGCATTTTCCTTATATCAATGAGCTTGTGCTAGGGGTTAATTTGCCGAATACTGCTGCACAGTCACTTTATAAAAAATGCGGATTTGTCGATGAAGGAAAGCTGGCAAAGGGGTTTAGGGGTGAGATTAAAGTGATGAGTTATTACATAAGTAAAAATAGTAGAGACACGCTTGATTAAAAATGCTGTACTTGTAAGAGGAAGGAGTCTAATTAATTTAAAAAATTTCTCGTATATAAAAGAAATGAGGGGACAGATTTGACAGACTTGCTGGAAGCGCGTATAGAGCATTTTGATGAAATTTGTGCAATTGATCAAGAAGTAATTGGAGATTTTTCGCGAAGGGACTATTTGCATACAGCTATTAATGAAAAACGATGTATCATTCAACAAACTGAAAAAGGTATTGCGGGTTTTCTCATTTTTACAAATGATTTTTTTGACAATAGCTTCATCTCATTAGTTATTGTCAAACCAACTGAGAGAAGAAAGGGTATTGCCACAACATTATTAAACTTTTATGTGGAAATGGCAGCCACTCCAAAAATCTTTTCTTCTACTAACCAATCAAATACTAGTATGCAAAAGGTATTTGAAATGGCGGGATTTATAGAAAGTGGGTATATTGAAAACTTAGATGATGGTGACCCAGAAATTATTTTTGTGAAATTTAAGTAAAGACTAGACAAAGGCAAGTCTCGCAGTAGAGTTACGACTACGAGACTTGAAAAGTTATTTTCTTGCTCTTATTAATAAAAAAGAAGGCCTACGATGCTCTTTTTCTAAGGAAGGCAGTTTTTCAACAGCCTCTGAATCAGGAATTGGCTCTAGCATTTTTTCTATCGTCAAGTCATGTTCGATCAATGTATTGATGATTGTGGAAATGCTACGGTGATATTTAACAACACCATCCACAAGCCATGGCCGCTCACGCAAACCTTCATCATGGTAATTGTCAATTGCGTAATGGCTCCTATTGCCGCTGTCATCATAAAGCCAATTATCCTCCGTTGTTTTACGAGCAGTAACAATCGGATGCTCTACAGAAAAAATAAAAATGCTACCAGGACGAAGCATTCTAGCGATTTTACCAATGACTGCACTAAAATCCTTTATATAATGTAAGGAAAGAGAGCTTGTTATACAATCAAAGCTGTCAGGAGCTGCCTGATAATCTTCTATTGCTCGCAAATAATAGTCTATATGCGGATGAGCATGTTCACATTGAGCGATTGCCAGCATATTTTCTGAAACATCAATAGCTGTTACATGCTGTGCGTTATTTTCTATACAATAGTATGCAAATTGTCCCATTCCGCAGCCGATATCAAGTATCTGTAAATTAGTTAAATTAGGAAGTAAGGATTTTAACGCTGGTTGTTCAAGCAAGTTATTGTAGTTATACGGTGCTTGACGGAGCTTTTTATATTGATGGAAAAATTCCGGATGGTCATATATATTTTGTTTCATGGTATACCTCCACTTGTCTCACATAACGTTATGTAACATTTGCGCATATTTATTGTCACATATTAACCAAAAAAGAAATAGACTATTATTTCAATTTTTAGTAAGATGTAGGTAGAATGATGCCAACTTTTGTAATTTCCCATCTATCGGATTGTATAGATGGTTTTTTTGATATGAAGAAGTCTTTTCTGTATTTTCGCCACAAAAATGTAACAATTCTGAAAAATAATATTATTTAAAGGAGAATGATGGCACTTATTTTCATGAATCACGTTATTTTTATTGGGAGTAATTATGCGGTTTCCCAAAAAATACATTGGAGGATGTTGCATTGAGTAAAGAATCATTATTAAGTTTAAGTAGTAATTCATTGTTCGTGGCATTTATTTTACTACTAATCGCTATTATACCGATTGGACTTGCCGTAAAATCAAAAGGAAAAATGTTTGGAAAAGTCGGGCTTCTACTTACATATATTGCTTTTGCTTTACAACTAGTGTATTTCATATTAAGGTGGCTTGCTGTTGATCATGCACCTGTAAGTAATATGTATGAGTTTATGACGTTCTTTGGTATCATGCTAACTGGTAGCTATTTAATCATTCATTTTTTATATAAGCAAATTGTTGTCGGTTTGTTTACCATCCCTGTGTCATTAATTATTATCGGTTATGGAAGTGTTTTTACAAAAACGGTTTCACCACTTGTTCCATCACTGCAAAGCAATTGGTTAACGATTCATGTTATGACAGTTGCATTTTCAAGTGCTATTTTATCGATTTCGTTCGCAACTGGTATTATTTATTTATTAAGAACATTAGATATTTCTAAATTCTCGCTTAGTGCACTCTTCTTAGAAATTGTTCTGTATTATTTAGTTGTTGTGATTGGCTTTATAGTTGTTGCCACATATTGTGACATAGCGGTAGATAAAGTCGAGGTTCAATTTGAAAATAAGCTAGATAAGGTGGAAACAGCCGTTTATACGATGACACCGCTAATTGTCAATAAAGATGCAGTAACAACTAGTGGGGATCAGGTCGGCCTTTTACAGATTACAAATAAGGTAGATGCGAAGAAATTAAATTCAATCGTATGGGCATTTATCGCCGGTACAATTTTATATGCAGTGATTTTCCTCATTACGAGAAAACCGTTAATTGTTTTATTAAAGCCATTAACCAATCGTGTACAACCAACATTAATGGATGAAATTACATATCGAGCTGTTGTGATAGGTTTTCCGCTGTTTGCTTTAGGTGGACTTTTGTTTGCCATGATTTGGGCGCAAATTGCCTGGAGTAGGTATTGGGGCTGGGACCCTAAAGAAGTATGGGCACTTATTACATTTTTATTTTATGCAGCGTTCCTTCATTTCCGTCTTTCCAAAGGCTGGGAAGGGGAAAGGACAGCTTGGTTAGCGATTATTGGCTTTGGCATTATCGTGTTTAATCAAGTATTTGTCAATTTAATCATTGCAGGTTTACATTCTTACGCGTAAGGATGTTGTAAATGGAATGTAGTGAATATGTTGAATGGGCTAATGTTCTGTATTTCTCATGAAATGCAAGATTAAGCATTGTGAGTCTCACACGGTCGGAAGGTCAATATTTCGCATTACTTGTACATGGTGTTGTCTTTGTTGTAGCAACGATTGTGCTATAGTAGCTTTCATTTAAGTGGATAGCGCATTAGGGAGATATGCCTGCACTTGTATAAGGGCTAATTCTTTCTGCATTTTGGAACGTTGACTATGATATACGATCTTTCAAATTTGAAGCTGTACAAATAAAATAACCGTAAAAAAGAGACATCCATAATTTGGATGTCTCTTGGATTTTGCACTGTTTATTCTAAAGCTAAAATTAAAGCTTTACAACATTAGTTGCTTGTGGTCCGCGGTTTCCTTCTTCAACGCCAAATTCTACTTTTTGGCCTTCTTCTAAAGTTTTAAAGCCATCTGATTGAATGGCAGAGAAGTGTACGAATACATCATTTCCACCTTCTACCTCGATAAAGCCAAAACCTTTTTCCGCGTTAAACCATTTTACTGTACCTTGTGTCATGTGAACAACCTCCCAAAAAAATTAAACAATCATATTGCTTCGATCACTTGCAAAAAAACACGTATTCAAAAGCTCGTATTACTTTTGAATACGTGATTTTAACGGCTAAGATGAAGTAATGTAATTATTGTTTTTATTATATAACAGTACCCAATATTTATCCAGTATATTCCGCTTTTTGTAAGAAAAAATTTACATTAAAGCTATTTTCAATATAATTAGTTGATCCACGCCTTCTCTTTAGCGACAATGACTGCCTCAGCACGTGATTCTACGTTTAGTTTGACAAAAAGTTTGGATAAATAGTTTTCAACAGTGCGCTGCGTGACCCCAATAGCTGAAGCAATTGCTTTATTCGTACAACCTTGTGCGACAAGCTGTAATATTTCTTGCTCCTTGTCGCTTAGTAAAATCTCTTGCTGCATATTTGGTAAATTGATGCGCTGCTGTACAAAATCTAAAAAATCAGCTGCTAGCAGGATCTCGCCTCTTAGTGCGGCTTCAATGGTTTGAATAACTTGCTGTTTCGTGGCAAGCTTTGATAATAATCCATCGACCTTTTTTTCAATTAGTAATTCGTAATAATCGGAAAGCTCATAGCCTGTGTAGAGTATAATCAGTGCTTCTGGTTGCTTTTTCTTAATCATTTCCGAAAGCTGGATACCGTTGACTGGCTTCATATTTATATCGATTAAAAATAATTGAAAAGCTTGAGCGTCCATTCTAGACAGAACAGCGGCACTATCCTGCTCTGTGTCTATTTGGACATTTGTTAAATCCTGTAATAATGTTTTTGTACCATCTAAAACGACAGGATGGTCATCTACAATAAGAATATCAATCATATGATTCCACGTCCTCTTGTATTTGAATAAAAATTTGCATTCCTTCATTTTGACTGGAGGTTATCGTGATGTCGCCATTAAAAGCACGGACTCGTTCTCGAATTCCATTAATGCCCATTGAAGCGGAAGATTGCATTAAATCTTCAATATCGCAGCCAATACCATTATCTTCGTATTGAAGGGTAAAGCCGCGATCGATCACTTGTAGTTTTAGTGATACTTCAGTTGCCTCGGCATGCTTAATGGCATTATTTAAAAGCTCCTGCACAAGTCGATAGACAACTAAATGTAAGGTTGCATCCTGAAATTGGACGCGTTCTATTTGGGCGTTTAATAAAAAATCGGCACGTATTTTTACCTTTTGAATGAGTTTTTTTAAGGCGATTTGAAGCCCAAATGTATCCAGTAATGGAGGGCTTAAATTCTCACAATACTCACGTAAATCCTTCGATGCATTTAGCAATTGCTCTCGAATATCTAATACCTTTTCTTTATTGATAATAGGCGCACTAGCAATTACATCTAACTCTCTCCCTAAATGAAGTTGTTCCTGTAATATAGTGTCATGTAATTCTTGCGCTAAAATACTTTTTTCCTTTTCAATGATATTCCATAATAACTTATCGAGCCAAGGAAGCTGAGTATCATTGCTATCCTTCATAAGCCTTATTTCACTTATTAAATCTTCAATGAGCTTTAAATTATCAATAAACATTGAAACATAGAGCGCAAGTAACTCTAACCAAAGAAGCTCCTCTTTTTGTAATGCATGTCGAATGGTTAACATGATTTTCTCTTCACCTGAATCATGTAATAACAGATGCGTCATGTTATCCACTAAGTTGACTTCACCGCGAGAGAATGGCGTATCTTCTGTTATTGTTGTAATCGTAAAAGCTGTAGTACCGAGCTTTTCTGTTATCTCATATTTGAATTGCTCTAGTAATTCTTGCTGATCTTTTGCCTTACCCATACGATTAACGGCAGCATATAAATTATGTACATAATTACCAGTAGATGAAAAAATAATCTTTCGATACTTAAAATCAAGCTGCTCCTTTATATAAAAACTAGCAATGATAATGAGGAATATAAGGATAAAGACGCTCGTAATTTGAATAATTGATAATGTGTCAATAACCAATATGGTAATGCCTGTTGTTAAGATTAATGCACTGAAAAAAGCAAGTGTTGAATAATAGCGCAAACGAGATAATTGATATTCAATATCGAATAATCGTTCGTTCACTTGAATGAAAATAAAAGAAAAAGGAATAAACAATAAAAATAATGCAGCTACCTCAGCATGTAAAATAGGGTTTTGACCTAAAATTTCGGGTATAACGAATAATAGTAAAAATGGCAAAAAAGGCGTAATAAATGCAATGGTGATTAGACGGATTTTTGCCAGTTTAGTTCGTAAATAACTCGTTAGTAAAATATAGATAGCATAAAGAACAAGAACAGCAAATATCGTTAAATAAATTAATGCTGTTATTACCCGAAAATCAGAATTCATTCTCATTATGAAATTACAGCAAGGTATAATAAGTAGTAATAAATAAAGCCATTTGGTATTGAGGTACGGCCATTCTAGATGTAGGTATCGGAAGTAAAATTGTAAAAAGTGAATAAAAAGTAATATGCATAATACGATACCAATACTTATTACTGCTTCTCCAATTAAATTTCCTCTACTCGAGGCCCCGCAACTTATATAGGTCAAAGAACAAGTTAATAAAAATAATGTTAGTAGACTAGTTAGTTGATTTTCTTTATTTTTTTGCAATAAATAGATGGCAACACCTAAAGAAAGAACAAAATAAAACAGCGGAAAAATAATTTGCAAATAAAATTCTTCCGGATTATCTTTATGCTTAGCTTTAACCGAATGAAATTCACCATTCGTCTTCATAAACGTTAATTCCTTAGCACCTCTAACGATTGAATCGAGTTGGATTGAACGTATATTTTCTGCAGGAATGCCATCAATTGTCAGTAACATATCACCTTTTTCAATGTTATTTTGCTGTGCCCATGTTGGGTAATAGAACTCAGTTATGACTGGTTTTTGGCTAGTTGTGTCCACTAAAATACCAAGTAAAGGGATTCGCATTGCCACTATGAGCACATAAATACCTAGTAATAGGTAGGTTATGAAAATACTATAAGTCCATTTACTCATCGTTTTCTCTCAATTATTTGCATGATAATATGGCCCCATTTCAATCTTAATTACTATTTATTATCCATAATTTTTGGTAATTTTGGAATACCGAAATAAGGAGTTTCGGAAAACCACTATTGCCTTTTCGGAAAAACGAAGTAGTTTTTTCGGTGTTGCCTATGATAGTTTAAATCTAGCATATGTGACGAAAAGGAGGAGCGTTGCATGAAAAAGAAAGGATTGCCAATAATCCTTTTTTTTCTAGTCGGCATAATGTCGTACCCGATGACAATAATCGCTAAGGACTTTGAGAATGATGCGGTGAAAGTTGATGTTTGCATTATTGGGGGGGACAATCGTTTTGTCTATAAGATTCCTAAGCATTTACATAAAGATACGCCGTATGCTGAGATGAAGAATAATATTGAATCTTCCTTAGAAAGTCATTGGAAGATCGGGGATGCTCGTTATGAAGCTCACCAAACAGATGTTACGTATACTTTTTCCATTAAAGATTTAATTAATGAAAAACACAATGGGCAAATGAAGGTAGCGATACCCTATACTTTTTTAGTAGGGATGTTTGGTGAAAATGATGCTATTCAATTACGCATTTTGGCAAGCAAATTAATCGACTGGGAAGCCAACTCAAAGGATTGGGCAACGCTCGGCTTTGTGGAACCGCCCACTAATTTTAGTAAGCAGGAATATGTTTATGAGGGAGCGGTTAACAACCTACTACTGCAGCGGGTCGGACATTTTAATGGCACGGTTATGAAAGGGCAAATGGTTCTACATAGTGTTATTTATTTTAGCTTTATTATTGCACAGCTTTTCGCCTGTATATTTTTATCAAGACGTTTAAAAAAGAAAATTATAGAAGATCCAGAAAACATGCATCAGTTTCGAAAGCTTAACTATATGTACCAAATCATTCCGTTAATGATTATCGGTGTGCAAATTATATTTCTAGTCATGTCAGGCTTATTGACTGCATTTAGTGTCTACTTTACTCCAGGGATAGATCTTTTACTGATTATCGTCCCTATTTTATTTAATATTATTTTATTACCAACGTTTTTTTTCACAATTGAGCGTGAAATCGCAAAAGAGCTAGAAAACAATTACTTTGGCTCTGATATGTAAATATTGTTTTTATATTTGGGCGTCCTAGATGTTATAATGGTCAACAGCATACTTGAAGGAGCTGTTGATTAACATGGCGCATCCAGAAATCGCGTACTTAAATTTACTACAACATATATTAGAGAGTGGCGTTAAAAGGGAAGATCGAACAGGTACTGGTACATATAGTGTATTTGGCTATCAAATGCGATTTGATTTAAGCGAGGGCTTTCCTCTTTTAACGACTAAACGTGTACCATTTAAACTTGTAGCAAGTGAGCTACTTTGGTTCATAAAAGGGGACACAAATATTCGTTATTTACTGCAAAATAATAATCATATTTGGGATGAATGGGCTTTTAAAAAATGGGTTGAGTCCGATGAATATTCAGGTCCTGACATGACAGACTTTGGTCGCCGTTGCTTAGTGGACGAGTCTTTCAATGCAGACTACAAAAAAGAGTTAGCCTCATTTTGTGAGCGCGTTTTAACAGACGATGACTTTGCACGTAAATACGGAGAACTAGGGAATGTTTATGGCAAGCAATGGCGTAATTGGACAACATCAACTGGGGAAAGCATCGATCAATTACAAGATGTAATCGATCAAATCAAACACAATCCAGATTCACGACGCATTATTGTCAATGCATGGAATCCAGAAGATGTTATTAATGCAGGAGCAAAAGGCAGTAAAGCCGCCTTACCTCCTTGTCACGTAATGTTCCAATTTTATGTCGCAAATGGAAAATTAAGCTGTCAGCTAATGCAAAGAAGCCTTGATACATTATTAGGCTGTCCATTTAATATTGCCTCATATGCATTACTGACACATTTAATTGCACATGAATGTGGTTTAGAAGTTGGCGAATTTATTCATAGCATTGGGGATGCTCATATATATTTAAATCACGTGGAGCAAGTAAAAGAACAGCTTTCGCGCGAGCCTAAGGACCTACCAACCTTAAAAATTAATCCAAATAAAACGTCAATCTTCGACATGGAACTCGAAGATCTTTCCATTGAGGGCTATGATCCACACCCGACAATTAAAGCTCCAATTGCCGTTTAAACTAAAGCAGCAGCCATTTTGGTTGCTGTTTTTTTAAAACAAACTAACTACGAGCGTCGAGTAGAATAGATGGGGCGACGGAAGAACTGGCAGAGTGAGGAATAGCGGGCAGAGCGAAAGGAGAGTAGAGGTGAAGTGACGGGAAGTAAAGGCAAAGCGAAGGAAAGAATAGCTCAATCGACGGATAGAAGAGTCGAAGCGACGGAAAGAAGCAGCCGAGTGACGGAAAGCAGAGGCTAAGCGACGGAAAGAGATTAGAGCGACGGATAGAAGAGTCGAAGCGACGGAAAGAACTAGCCGAGCGACGGAAAGTAGAGGCAAAGCGAAGGAAAGAGATCAGAGTCACGAAAAGAAAGTGCAATGTGATAGATAGAAGAGTTGAAGTCGTGGATAGAACCAATAGAATCGTGGATAGAAGAGCCGAAGCGTGGATAGAATGGCCCAAACGACGGATAGAAGGGCCGAAGTGACGGAAAGAACCAGCCAATCGACGGAAAGCAGAGGCCAAGCGAAGGAAAGAGATCAGAGCGAAGGAAAGAATAGCTCAAACGACGGAAAGAAGAGTCGAAGTGACGGAAAGAACTAGCCAATCGACGGATAGAACTATCAAATAGCAGGATATTACCGCCAAAAGAAAGAGTCTTAATTTATTTTAAGCTAAAACCCTAAGCACTTTATATGAAGGATATTTAAATTCATGAAAATTTTACCGATATAAGTTTTAATCTGGAAGTCCTAATAAAAATTTAGAGGTGAATGATGTGAGGAGATCGTTGATTTTTCAAATAGACGGAAGAGGGTGTGAGCAGCGTTTAAGGACGAAATTGCTGACCAATACTCCTCAACAACAAGAGGAATTTACTCTTCAACATGAGCTACCACACATCTCTACAAAATTAACACAGGAGCAAATACATAAAATGATGCAAGTCGTTGAGGAAATTCGCCTGAAACCTTATAAAGAAAGACTATAAATGTAAGCGCCTTCTAAGCTATAATAGCTGAGGAGGTGTTTTATTATGAACGTGATCTTTGTAGATTCGGTTTTAGGTACAGAGCTTTTGCAAATGGTGTCACACGATGTGGCGGGTATATTGGCTGCGGCACAAGGTGAAAGTGTGACGTTTCCAGTTGGTCATTTTAAGTATGAATTTCATAACTTAGACTTTTATGAGGAAGATGGAGAAATACGACAAGAATTAGTTATTTACGTAAAGCAGTTATAATTATCGTATAATACTCTGATAATGGTAAAAAATAAATACAGGTGCAAATAGAGCAATTTGCTTGTTTTTATTTAATCCTGTAACTATAATAGTTACAACAGGTGGTGATACATATGGTGAACAGTCGATATTCGGTAGCGATCCATATACTTTCGCTCATTGCAACAACATCTGATAAAAGCCAGCTGACGTCTGATTTCATCGCAGGTAGTGTCAATACAAATCCAGTTGTCGTGCGACGAATGATCGGGGTGCTTAAAAAAGCAGGCTTGCTTTCGTCACAACCAGGAATTGCAGGCTATGATCTATTAGTGGAGCCAAAAGATTTAACGCTATTAGCCATTTACCATGCGATTGATGGGCCAGAGCAGCTTTTTGCGATTCATGATGAGCCAAATCCAGCATGTGCGGTTGGTCGAAAAATCCAACGGACATTGGAGGGTGTTTATACATCCGTTTGGCATGCAATGGAAGAACAACTACAAGCACAAACTTTACAGAATGTGCTAGATCAACTTCGTTAAAATCAACGAAGTCGGTCTTTTGTATCCAACCTGTAACTTAAATGGTTACAAATGAAAAATAGGAGGAATTATAAGTATGAAAATAGCAGTAATTGGTGCAACAGGGAAAGCAGGACAAAAAATTGTAGAGGAGGCACTACAACGTGGTCATGATGTCACTGCGATTGTTCGTTCAGCTTCCAAAATAACAGCGAATATACCAGTAATTGAAAAGGATGTATTTGCATTAGCTCAAGAAGATGTGAAAGGCTTTGACGTAGTCGTAAATGCATTTGGGGCTCCTTCTGGTCAGGAGGAATTACATGTGAAAACTGGCCGTCATTTAATTGATATTTTTACTGGTATTCCTACTAAATTATTTGTTGTCGGCGGTGCGGGTAGTCTTTTTGTAGACCCTGAAAAAACTATTCGAGTAATGGATACACCAGATTTTCCAGAAATGTTCTATGCGACAGCTAAAAACCAAGGTGAAAATTTACGTGACTTACAACAATCAACTATTACTTGGACATTTTTAAGTCCTTCTGCTTTCTTTGATCCAGAAGGTCCACGTACAGGTAGCTATACAACTGGGGAAGATCATTTATTAGTAAATGCTGCTGGTGAAAGTTATGTTAGCTATGCAGATTATGCTGTTGCGGTATTAGATGAAATTGAAAATCCGCAGCATGTTAACAGCCGTTTTACAGTTTCTTCTAATCAATAACGATGCGCAATTTTCAAGCGAGTTGACTAGTTTGTGTCAACTCGCTTGAAATCTTACTTAGTCTTACAACGTAATGTTCAATTGCTTAAACTCCTCATCAAATCTTCTTTTATAAGCTGTATTTACTGGTCATTAATGTTAATAGTAACGCTTAGTTTGTGAAATTTTCAATTTCCAGACAAATGACTGTTTACAATACTGCATTAATTAGCTACTATCAAGTGTGAGTATTACATAAAAGGAGACGACAATTATGTCCACACAACGTATAGAAAAAGACTTTTTAGGTGAACGTGCATTACCAAGCAATGCTTATTACGGGATTCAAACGCTTCGTGCTACTGAAAACTTCCCGATTACAGGATATACAATTCACCCTGCTCTTATTAAAGCAATGGGTATTGTAAAAAAAGCAGCTGCTTTGAGTAATATGGAAGTGCACCTACTTTCAACAGAAATCGGGGATGCAATTGTCGAGGCTGCACAAGAAGTTATTGATGGCGAATGGGATGCTGAATTTATCGTTGACCCAATCCAAGGTGGAGCTGGCACATCTATTAATATGAATGCCAACGAGGTTATTGCTAACCGTGCCTTAGAGATTTTGGGTAAAGAAAAAGGGGACTACAAATCAATTAGCCCAAACAGCCATGTTAATATGTCACAATCAACAAACGATGCTTTCCCTACAGCAATTCATATTGCTGTGTTGAATTTAATAGATGAACTTCTTCTTACAATGGAAAACATGCAAGCAGTGTTCCATCAAAAAGCGGAGCAATTCGCACATGTTATTAAAATGGGTCGTACGCATTTACAAGACGCTGTACCGATTCGATTAGGACAAGAGTTTGAAGCATATTGCCGTGTTATCACTCGTGATATTGCGCGTATTCGTCAAACTCGCCCCAATTTATATGATGTAAATATGGGAGCAACAGCTGTTGGTACAGGATTAAATGCATTCCCAGACTATATTCAATCAGTTGATGTACATCTTGCTGAAATTTCAGGATTGCCGCTTAAAGGCGCTACACACCTTGTGGATGCAACACAAAATACAGATGCTTATACAGAAGTATCAGGCGCATTAAAAATCTGTATGATTAATATGTCGAAAATCGCTAATGACCTTCGTTTAATGGCATCCGGTCCACGTGCGGGTCTAGGGGAAATCATTTTACCAGCTCGTCAACCTGGATCTTCTATTATGCCAGGGAAAGTAAATCCTGTTATGCCAGAGGTTCTTAACCAAGTGGCATTCCAAGTAATTGGTAATGACCATACAATTTCTTTAGCATCTGAAGCAGGACAATTAGAATTAAACGTTATGGAGCCTGTGCTTGTCTTTAACTTAATTCAATCTATTAGCATTATGAATAATGTGTTCCGAGCATTTACACAAAATTGCTTGAAGGATATTGAAGCAAATGAAGACCGCATGAAAGAATATGTGGAAAAAAGCGTTGGTGTGTTAACAGCAGTAAACCCGCATATTGGCTATGAGGTAGCTGCACGAATTGCGCGTGAAGCAATTTTATCTGGACGTTCAATTCGTGAACTTTGCATTGAAGAAGGCGTACTAACGAAAGAACAATTAGATTTAATTTTGGATCCTTATGAGATGACACATCCTGGTATTGCTGGATCAAGTATTATGAAATTAAAATAATTTATTATGAAAGAGGGTGGGACAAAACCCCTCTCTAAACTAAAAAGCCGTTGAAATTTTACGACAAGTAAAATTTCAACGGCTTTGATTGTTTTTACATAAAAATAAGAACCACCTCTGGTAAGATAAAAGTACACCACATACTAAATCTCAGAAAGAAGGGTCCTTATGTTTAAAAATTATAACATGAATCAAGTTGTTTTACCGCTAGATTTAGAAATAAAACTTCAAGAAAATGATATCGCCTACGCCATCAATGATTTAGTGGAAAGTATTCCAAATGAAGCGTTGGATTTATTTATTAGAAGCACGGGTTGTCCAGCTTATCATCCACGAATGATGTTAAAAATTATTCTGTGTGCTTACACCCAATCTGTTTTCTCTGGAAGAAAAATTGAAGATCTCGTAAAAGACAGTGTTCGAATGATGTGGTTAGCTCAAGGTTATGAACCGAGCTATCGAACAATTAATCGTTTTCGTGTTCATCCAGAGGTAAAGGAATTATTACGCCAATGCTTTGTCCAATTTCGTTGTCAGCTTGTGCAAGAAAAGCTGATTGAGAATGAAGCCATTTTTATCGACGGAACGAAGATTGAAGCAAATGCGAACAAATTTACATTCGTGTGGAAAAAGTCGATTGAGAAATATCATAACGGACTAATTGAAAAGTCAAACCAGCTATACGATGAGCTGCTTGAAAAAGAAATCATCCCAGAAATTGAACGGGAAAATGAAAAGGAACTGGCATTGGAAGACCTCGCTCAAATGGTCGAAAAAGTAGATGAAGTGATTTCTGAATATGATCAAAAAATTGAGAACTCATCGAATGTAGCAGAGCGAAAGGCTTTAAGAACGGAACGGAAATTCCCAAAGCAAGCCCGCAAACAATTAATCGACTATATTGAACGCAAACTAAAATATCAAAGAGATTTCGAAATCTTTGACGAACGAAATAGTTATTCGAAAACAGACCTAGATGCGACATTTATGCGTATGAAAGATGACTATATGAAAAATGGTCAATTGAAGGCAGGTTATAACATACAAGTGGCAACAGAAGGTCAATATGCGCTTGCCTACAGCATTTTTCCAAACCCAACGGATACACGTACATTAATCCCATTTTTAGATGAAATCGAACAACATTATTTTAAACTACCAAAACATATCGTCGCAGATGCTGGATATGGCAGTGAACAAAATTATGATGATATCCTTTCGAATCGTAAGCGAGAAGCCTTAATCACGTACAACATGTATATAAAAGAACAGAAGAAAAAGTATAAGCAAAACGAATTCAATATAGCGAACTGGGATTATGATGAAGAAAATGATCGATACACATGCCCAAACCAACAACATCTTGTATTTAAATATCGTACCACGAAAACGGATAAGTATGATTTCACGCGTGAGTTTAAAGTATATGAATGTGAAGACTGTTCCGGATGTCCCCTCCGTTCATTATGTACAAAAGCAAAAGAAGGAAATAATCGTAAGTTAATGGTGAATGAGAAGTGGGAACAACAAAAAGAATATGTGAGAGCAAAGCTTTCAGAAGAAAAAACGAGTACCCTTTATCGTCAACGCAAAATTGACGTGGAACCAGTTTTTGGATTCTTGAAGGCTAATTTGCGTTTCACTCGATTTTCTGTACGAGGAAAATCGAAGGTGGAAAACGAGATGGGCATCGCATTAATGGCCGTGAATTTAAGAAAATTCACAGCCATTAGCTAAAAGCTATCTGAAGACAACATAAAAGATAAAGAAATCCGACTTTGAATGAATTCAAAGTCGGATTTCTCATGAATTGAAGCTAGTTATGTCCCAGCCTCTTTTATGTTTTAAAAAAACTAATATTTGAAGGTGTCGTACTTTTAGATCATACGTTGAGTAACCACAGTTTTTAGATGCTGCGAAAGAACTTTCACTTTTCTATATCATTTCTCTTACAAAAGTTGGTCTTTTTTCTATGAATTTCAGTAAAATTAAACTATAATAACTACGTTGGAATAATATTATAGTTGGAGGAATTTAGTATGACTTTACGGAAAAGAAGTATAATTTGCTTTTCTACTTTAAATGTTCTTATGGGTGTTATTTTAATTATTGACCTAGCAAATGTAACTTCATTAAAATGGCTATCCACTTTATTAACAGTAATAGGAATTACTATGACATTATCGTGTATTTTCTATGTGAAATTTAAAATTATTAAGCCTATTAATCAATTAGCTGAATCCGCTCAAGCAATTGCTGATGGAAATTTAAGTACTGCTCCGATTGAAATTAATTCCAATGATGAGGTATCAGACTTAGCTAAAGCGTTTTTAAAGATGAAGGAACAATTACATACAATGACACAAAAAATTGCGAGTAGTTCTACAGATTTATCAGCGAGCATAGAGGAGCTATCAGCAAGTACAAATGAAATTACAGATGCAGTTAACGAAGTTGATTCACAAATGGAGAATACGACTGAGGGTCTTAAGAAAGCAGCACAATCTGCAAATGAAAGTGCGATTGCTATGCAAGAAACTGCAGATGGCATTGAACGTATTACTGTGGCAACGCAAGATGTATTCGATCATGCAAAAGAAGCAAATGACATTGCAGGCAATGGTGCGGAAATTTTACATGTAGCTAAAAATCAAATGGAGTTTATTTCAACTTCTACTGAAAAAACAAGTGAATTAATGCAGCAATTAACAAGCAAAATGACTGATATCAAGTCTATGACAGATATGATTACGGCTATTACTGATCAAACAAATTTGCTAGCATTAAATGCAGCAATTGAAGCAGCGCGTGCTGGCGAGCATGGTAAAGGCTTTGCAGTAGTAGCAGAGGAAGTTCGAAAACTGGCTGAGCAATCTAAGCATTCGGCTATTCAAATTGTCGAGCTTGTAGTTGGTATAGAAAGCGATACAAAACAAGTAGCTACCTCTGTCGAAGAGGACTTGAAAAATGTTCAACAGGGTGTCTACGTCATTGATGAGGCTACAAAGTCATTCGGTACGATCTCTCAGCATGTTAGCAAAATGACGAACCAGTTAGAGGATATTTCCGCAACAGCAGAAGAGCTTACAGGTAGTGCGAATGAGGTTACAAATTTAGTATCGACAATCGCTAACGAAATGGATAGTTTGTCTAATTATACAGGGGTCATTCTGCAGTCTGTTGATGAGCAAAGTGCCTCTATGCAAGCGGTCAACATGGTGGTGTCGCAAGACTTATGTGTACAAGCTGAAAATTTACAAAAGCTTACACAGAGATTTAGTGGACAATAATTGAAAGAAATAAATTACCCATAAATAAAGGCTATTTTGCAGGAATAAATTTTCTGCAAAATAGCCATTTTTTTATCAGGTGCATTGATTAGCGTAGAGCCGGAAATTAAATATTAAGTAAGCCGAAAAAATCTGTTGTTATCGTCAAAAATACTATGCCAATCATAAACATCATTTCTGCGATAGTAGCAACAAAATCTCTTTTATTTTCCGCGTATTTCCATTCCATAAATGCTCGTAATAATTCAGACACTATTAAAAAGACAATTATGATAAACGATGTTTTGAAATACCAGGGAATTTCAACTTTGTTATTGTCTATCATATAATACGAACTAATTAAAAATAGAATCGTAATTAATCGTAACGACCAATCGAGTTTTCTATGTCTTTCGTTAAGGTGATGATAAGAAAACCATTTCTTTCTCTCGACACCTAACAATTTTCTAATGACAAATCCAAAAATACTAATTACTAAAACAAGCATAATTAGTAAAAGTATTAATATTCCAAATTCGATATTAATCAATTTTCAATCACCTCGTAGGCATGCTCTTTTCTTAAATATTGTGGGTTATAAAATACCACCATTCTTATTGCAATAAAATTTTACATCAATTAAATGAGAAGAAGTAACACCACTTTCAGAATATTTTCCACCCACAGTAATGATATAAGAGCGACCATCATCGTTAATTGAATATTTGTATCCTTTTTGGATCCAGTTACCACTACCATTTTCAATTTTCGAAGATAGAGAATTCATAGCTGAAAACAACTGCCTACTTTCAGTTGTATTTGCATTTAACTGTGTTTCAAAAGAGCCTTCAAAACTAATAATCGCTAGCTTTGAACCTGTATGTATTTCCACTGTTTTCGGGACTGAAGTTGGAGCATACGCATCTTTATTTTTTAACACAGTAAATGAAGCATTTACTCTTTCTATTAGCATCTTTTTAAAATCCTTAACTTCAACCCAGTATTCATCAGTAAACTTTGATATAGGTTCTATTTCAAAGTTTTCATGATATTCTTCATTCACTTTCTCTACAAGAGAAATATATTCCTTGTAATACTTTGCTTTTTGTTCCTGAGTTAATTTTAAAGGAGTTGGAGCTACGAGTATTTCTTTTTCTACTGTTTGTTCATCGGTCGATGGTTTGGATGAATTTACATTTTCTGTTTTTTCATTAATACACCCTGTTAAAAAGAAAGTTGACAGTAAAGCTCCTGCAAAAATATAATTTTTCAAAATCTTCACCTCACAAAAACGAATTAAATAACAGAATAATTAGTTATTTATTTAAATTATAACATATTTACAAATACTGGGACAGAGATATACGAAGTAACGATCCTGAGGGTACGACTTTGAAACTTCAATAGTTAAAAATGACTTAGGAATAAGTTTATATTTTTGGTATAATATTGAAAGATAAGGGGATATGAATGGGGATAAATTTTAATAGCTTTCTTAAAGAAGAGTTGTCAGTAAATGATATTCAGACAGCAATGAAACAAGGTGATATAACATCAAAAGAATTAACTATGTATTATTTACACAGAATTGCTAAGTATGATCAAGGTGGACAGAAAATTAATTCTATGCTTGAAATTAATCCTGAAGCGATATTTATTGCTGAAGCATTAGATGAGGAAAGATTAACAAAAGGGGCTAGAGGGCCACTACACGGAATTCCGGTGGTGTTAAAAGATAATATCGAAACGAAAGATTTTATGCACACTAGTGCAGGTGTAATAGCATTAGAAAATTATTTAGCAAAGCAGGATGCATTTTTAGTAAAAAAGCTTCGTGAAGCAGGGGCTGTTATTTTAGGAAAAACAAATATGACTGAATTAGCAAACGGTATGTCGAGTACGATGTGGGCAGGCTATAGTTCTCGAGGTGGACAAACACTTAATCCTTATGGTGATCCAGAACTTTATGTGGGAGGATCTAGCTCAGGTTCAGCGGTAGCGGTTGCGGCGAATTTTTCTGTTTTATCAATTGGAACTGAGACAGACGCTTCGATTTTAAGTCCAGCTATACAAAATTCAGTAGTTGGCATAAAACCAACTGTTGGGCTCATTAGTCGACAGGGCATTATTCCGTTTACATACTCTCAAGATACGGCAGGACCAATGGCTAGAACTGTAACAGATGCAGCTATTTTATTGGGCGTATTAACAGGAGTAGATCAAGACGACGTCGCTACATATAAAAGTGAACGAAAGTTATATAAAGATTACACCAATTTTTTAGATGCAACTGGATTAATTGGTGCTAAAATTGGTGTTTATAATAATGCCTCAAAAGATTATTATGACTCAGTGGAATATGACGAAACACTTTTTAATAATGCCATTCAAGTTTTGAGAGAGCAAGGAGCCGTTATTTTTGAAGGCATCGAAATCCCTTCTTTTCATAGAGACTGGAAATGGGGAGTACCGCAATATGAATTTAAGCATAGTTTAAATAATTTCCTTATAAATCTACCTTCCCACATGCCTGTCCATTCTATTTCTGAGTTGATCCAATTTAATAAACGATCAAAAGGAAAGTCGTTAAAATATGGTCAGGATAAATTGGAATCGAGAGAGAAATTATCGAATACGTTAAGAGATTCTGACTATTTAAATGCAAAACTAGAGGATTTGTATTTTTCTCAAGAGCAAGGAATCGATTATGCATTAAAAAAATATGAATTAGATGCGATTATCTTTCCATCATATATAGGTTCAACAATTAGTGCGAAAGCTGGATACCCGTCTATTGCCGTCCCAGCCGGGTATATGAAAGATGGGAGACCGTTTGGGGTAACATTTGCAGGAACTGCATTTAGTGAGAATGTACTAATAAAACTTGCATTTTCATTTGAGCAAGCAACTAAACTACGAAAAGCGCCGAAGTTGTATTAAGATTCTACCAGCTCAATTGACTTTAAAAATACAGTACTTTACAATTAAGGGTAAGAAATTCGGTATTTTCCAGTTTCTTAACAACTGAATAGCTTGGAGTAATAGGTGTAAATTGTGTGCAATTTACTTAAAAGGGAAGTCGGTGCAAATCCGACACTGTCCCGCAACTGTAAATGTGAGCGACTTTTCATAGACCACTGTTTAACGACGGGAAGGGGAAAAGTAGCGATGATCATGAGTCAGGATACCTGCCTATTATGAGTACACACCATAACCCTACGAGGAATAGGAGGTGGCATGTTGACAAAACAGAATGCTCTGTTCGTCACTGTACGTCAAACGCCCAAAATAAAAGGAGGTATTAGCTATCGTGCTAATTTTTTCTTATTTGGGGATTGTTTGACATTATATGATGAACGACAAGGATAGAATGAAGGATTTCCTCGCTTTAATGGGAAATCCTTTTTTTACTGATGACTTCCGTTTTGAAAATATGTACGAAAAGAGGATGCACATATGACGAATATTCATGTATGTACAGCACAGGAATTGCAATATGTAGATATGAAAATATGTAAGCTGCCACGCATTGAAGTTACCAAGAAAGCTGCAACAAGAATGGTTGTAGAATCACTTGTCGACCAATTAATAGCTAGCAAACTAATTAGTAATGAACGCTTGTTTGAGCAAATTTTATATAACAAAGATATTATTTGGATTCAAAATGACAATATTAATGGCCATCTTTTTGCAAAGGCGGATACTACAGATCAACTTAAAACAAAAACAAATAGTTTTATGATGTATATGCCGACAAATCCAATTATCTATGAGGTGAACGGTGAGCATTATCATTTAATTACACGCATTGATTCGACTCGTGCAAAGCCAAATTTAGAGCGACTATCCCAAGCTCCTAAGCCAATATTAAGTGCTGCTCGAGTCAATGATTTATTATGCTCGATAGTGATGCGCTTTTATGAAACATATTTAGAGGATTTATCACAGGTAGCTCCTAAAAACAAACAATTGATTAATTTTGTAGAGCACGAGAATCATCAATTTTTAGAAGCTGTAAAGGAACTAAATGAATATCATTTAAACTGGCACCCACGTGGTAACGGTCATGAACTATTACTGGAATTAATTGATAATTTACAACTTTTGAAAAGTCGACCTGGCAAGGTTTTAATTAATTTCTCTAAACCCCATAGTTACGTTGTAGTGGATCCTTCATATCGCAGTTTCAAACAGGCACAGAAGGCCGTACAAGCTTTGTAAATTGATTTCGCGTTGGGTGAAGGGGAATATGAGCGGATGGGGGTGGAATATTCACGGAGGGAGTAACTATTCGTATGAGCCAGAATACTCGTGGAAGTAGGGCAAATCCTCGCGCGGAGCTGAATACTTCAGAAAGTAAAGCGAATTCGCGCGAAGCCGGAATACTCGCGGAAGTAGAGCAAATCTGTGCGAAGCCGGAGAATCGATGAAATATAAAAAACAGGACAATGATAGATAATCATGTCCTGTTTTTATGATTTCAGTCAATACAATGCATTGCCGCCTCTGCCTCATGCCATGGAACGGAGTAACCTTTGCCTTTTGCGCAAAAAATACTAGAGGATGTATATTCGGGATCGGCGTTTTTATCGTAGCCAATTTGTGCAATGATATCTTCTGTATTGTGACATACATCATAACCATCAAATTGGAGAGAAAGTACGCCCTTACCATTAGTGTAGGCTGCAAAGGTTGTACTGTAGTTCATAAATGTTGCGACTGGAGCGCGACCAGTTAAAATCGCATCATGTTCAGTTAAGATTGGCGCGTCAAATCTACCAGCAGCTGATTGAATATCGGTCATCATGCGACCAATAAAATCACTTGGAGCTTTAAGTTTAAATCGGTAATATGGCTCTAGTAATACATTTTCTGCTTGCTCCAGCCCTTGCCGTAATGCACGGAATGTAGCTTCTCGGAAATCGCCACCATCGGTATGTTTAATATGTGCGCGTCCTCTTAAGAGAGTGAAGCGAATATCTGTCACAGGGAAGCCAGTTAACAACCCATGATGATCGCGCTCGAATAGATGTTTTTCAATGAGTCGTTGATGCCCAACCGATAAATCATCCGCATGACAAGCATTGACAAATGTATTGCCAGTACCCCGTGTATTTGGCTCCATTAATAAATGCACTTCTGCATAATGCTTTAAAGGTTCAAAATGTCCATAGCCTGTCACCGTTGTTGCAATCGTTTCCATATATAAAATTTGTGGTTCGCTAAATGAAATGTTTAGTGAGAAGCGTTTGTTCAGCACGTCGATAAGAACCTCGAGTTGGATGACACCCATAATATGTACATGAATTTCTTGGAATTTTTCATGCCATAGCACACGTAATGATGGTTCTTCTGCTTCAAGCGTGCGGAAGATTTTTAAAACTTCCTTTATATGCTGATCGCCTTCATATTGTACTTTTGCCTGTAAAGTTGGTACTAACTCATAGGGCTGTGGGTTACCTGCATAACCAATGATATCGCCGATGTTTGCTTCGCTAATCCCCTTTACTGCGAAAATCTCCCCAGCCTCGACCTCTTGAACTGTTACATAACGGCTGCCATTGTAAAGTCGAATCTCAGTCACTTTTTCTGTTTTATCTTCAAAGGAAAATTCATCACGCACATGTAACGTTCCTTGCAATGCCTTGATAAAAGTTAAGCGTTGATGCCCATCATGACGAATTTTAAACACTTCACCTTGGAACGGAGCATTGTTATGAAAATGTGTTTTAGTAAGTAGGGGGAGCTGTGTTATAAATTCCTTTATCCCAATATCTTTTAAAGCAGAGCCAGTAAAACATAAAAAGGCTTTTTCCTGTTGAATCATCGTATGTAAACGAGTAAGACAGCTAGAGCAATCCAATGTCTCATTTAGAAAATCGTCGAGAAGCTTTTCGTCACGTTCAGCAAGCCACTCCATCATGCGATTTGAAACATAGTCTGAACGGAGCGGTTCATCGACGAATAATACATCCCCAGAACAGTCCTTTTCAAGCTGTGCCATAACGGCTTGAACATCTGCCCCTTCACGATCAATTTTGTTAATAAAGAAGAAAGTTGGGATGTGGTATTGACGTAAAAGTTGCCACACTGTTTCCGTATGACCTTGTAGTCCTTCAACTGCACTAACAATAATGATGGCAAAATCCATAACCCGAATCGCACGTTCCATCTCTGGTGAGAAATCTACGTGTCCAGGTGTATCGATTAACGTATATGTATCATTCTCAATCGTCATGCGACCTTGCTCCGCAAAAATCGTAATGCCTCGCTGACGCTCGAGCTCATGATTATCTAGAAATGTGTCCTGGTGATCCACTCGTCCACGGGCTTGAATACTGTTTGTGTGAAATAGTAACTGCTCAGAAAATGTTGTTTTTCCTGCGTCCACGTGAGCGAGTACTCCGATTGTTACATGCATAAAAAATCCTCGTTTCTATTCATTCTTTTATCAATATTCTAACATATAGGACTGTGTCTATGCCTATGTCTATCAAAAAGAGGGGCTTCCCAATGATAGAAAAGCATAAGCTGAGACTTTGTTCGTAAAAAAGGGATATGGAAGGTATTTTAATAAAAATTATTAGTCTTGATAAAGAACATTCTCGCCCGAATGATCTCTCTTATATATTTTACAGCAGAAAAGAATTGCTGATAAAAGACCTAATCTTGACCATTGGGGGGAATTTCCGTTAGGACTGGGTGCTTTTTTGGAGACGTCGCTTGGCTCTAAGTGGCGCAAGAAGCGGAGATAAGCTTTTGCATTGTTGAATTGTTTGATTTCCAAATATCAAGTGATAGATAAAAAATCTTTAATCTCGTTCCACATACTTGCCGTCATTTTGAGGGGAATTTTCTAAATATGAATAATAGGCTTGAATAACTTTACCATTTTCAATTTTATATCCATAAAGTACTGTTGGTTCGTCCGCAAATTTAACTTTTATTTCGTATCCAAATGCCGTTGTTAATAATTCTTCTTTATCAAAACTAGTTTCCCAAGATGCATTTGGGTATTTCTTTTCTAAATGCTCTTCAACCATTTGAGTATATTTATCATATTTTGCGTTCTGTATATGTGGACGAACAGTTAGGAATAATGCATAGCTTAAAAGGATTATAACTATAAGGCTATACAAAATTTTTTTACCTCTTTTTCTAAAAAAGAATGAAATTACAAAAAAGAAATAAATAGAGCCAATCACAAAAAATAACTCTATTGCTTTAATAGCCATAAAAACGCCTCCCAATTGAATAATTTCCCTATTATTATTTTAGCACATTTAATATACAATAACTCTGAATATTCCGAAGTTTCTGATTCTCTGCGGTCACTAATTGCTCGCCACTATTAAATCCTCTCTCTGATAAAAAATAATTTCTTCTTAAAAGAAGGAATAATACTTAGAGTGTCGAAATATTGTACTATGTAATGAAACTTCAACACAAAGGGGATTTTTAAAATATGACTTTGAAACAAGGGATTCAACCAGAAGATTTATATCAATTAAAATCAGTGGCAGATCCACAAGTATCACCTGACGGAACAGAAGTAGTGTATATAGAAACGCATATTGATGAGAAGAAAAAGGACTACGTATCTAATTTATTTTACATAGACTTGAATGAAAAAAAGCCTCAACAATGGACATTTGGTGAAGATAAAACGAGTTCGCCTATATGGTCACCAGATGGCAGTAAAATTGCATTTGTATCAACGAGAAAGGGTAAGCCACAAATTTTTGTGCTTTCTAAAGCAGGTGGGGAAGCGAAGCAAGTTACTAATTGTAAAAACGGTGCGACATCACCTGTTTGGTCTCCGTGTGGTAAGAATATTGCATTTTCAGTAAAGCTAGGTGAAAATGAAAGCATTTATGATAAAGCTGAAAATGATAAGAAAGACGATAAAGAACTTAAACCACTTGAAATAGAAAAAATGAAATATAAATCAGATGCAGCTGGGTTTATTGATATGGAGCAATTTTCTCAAATTGCCATCGTCAATCTTGAATCTGGAGAATTAGAGCTAGTTACAGAAGGAAAACATAATTTACAACTTTGTGCATGGTCTCCAAACGGGAAATATCTATCTTACATTGCTAACTTAGCAGAGGATTTAGATTTTTCATTCGTGGTTGATATTTATTTATTGGACTTAGAAACAAGACATGGCCGCAAGCTTACGGAAGGAACAGGGGTGTATTACCAAACTTCATGGTCCCCGAATAGTCGCTACGTAGCTTATGTTGGAAGTGAACGAGAATTTGAAAATGCAACACAAGCAAAGTTATGGATTTATGATTTGGAAAATAACGATACGACATGTGTAACGAGCGAATTTGATGCGCCGGTCGGTGATTTTGTCGTCGGTGATTTCCTTCAAGGTGTCGTTGCTCCGCGTGTGCAATGGTTGGAGGATAATAAAAGCTTTTACTTCCAAGTGACTGATCATGGAAATACAGCGATTTATTTTGGTAATCTTTCTGGAGAATTATATCCAGCGATTCATGATGATCAATACGTATATGGTTTTTCGCTTGATCAAAAAAATGATAAAGCGGTAGTCGCAATTAGCACTACTACAAATCCTGGCGATCTATTTTACGTAAATTTAAATAATGGTGACCAAGAACAGCTTACGAACGTTAATGAAGAATTTTTAAAGACGAAAGAATTGTCTGTTCCTGAAGCAGTTGAATATCAAGGAGCAGATGGCTGGAAAGTAAGCGGCTGGATGATGAAGCCTATTGGCTATAAAGAAGGGGAGAAATATCCACTTATTCTTGAAATCCATGGTGGACCTCACGCTATGTATGCCAACTCATATTTTAACGAATTCCAAATCCTTGCTGCACAAGGTTATGCGGTCCTCTATACGAATCCTCGTGGAAGCCATGGATATGGTCAAAAATTTGTGGATGCGGTTCGTGGTGATTATGGAGGCAATGATTACAATGATCTCATGGCCGCTGTGGATTTTGCATTGGAACATTATGATTTCATTGACCAAGACCGTCTAGGAGTTACAGGTGGGAGCTATGGGGGCTTCATGACAAACTGGATTGTCGGACATACAAATCGCTTTAAAGCTGCGGTTACGCAACGTTGTATTTCTAACTGGATTAGCTTTTACGGTGTAAGTGATATCGGCTATTACTTCAATGACTGGCAAATCCAAGCGGGACTAAACGATATAGAGAAGCTTTGGAATCATTCGCCGCTTAAATATGTTGACAATGTGGAGACGCCACTGTTAATTTTACACAGCGAAAAAGACTATCGCTGTCCGATTGAACAGGCAGAGCAATTATTTATCGCCTTGAAACACCGCAAAAAAGAAACTAAATTTGTACGCTTCCCAGAATCCAATCATGAACTTTCTAGAAGCGGAAAACCAGCGTTAAGAATCAATAGATTAGAATATATTAGGGATTGGTTTGTGAAATATCTATAAAATAAATATGGGTGGTCAAAGAAGTGAAAATACTGCTTTGGCCACCTATTTTTTTCATGCCTTGTTTAACAAATGCTGTTTTCGTAAAGATTGTTTTTCATCCAATGGCGTAGATTCGGTGAAGAAGGAATTAAAAACATTTATTTTGATGCAAAGAGTAAAGGCAATTACATAGACAGTTTCCTAAATAATTTTAAAATTTTTGAACGAAATGAAGCATCGCTCCGTCTAATGGAGGAAGGAGGCGAAAAGGATGGAAATGGAAATCGTGCAGCGTGCTATTCGTGGGGATCATCAAGCGATACTTTCACTTATTGAAATGGATGAAGATATTTTATATCGCATGGCTTTTACATATCTGAAAAATGAGCAAGACGCTTTAGATGTGATGCAGGACCTAGTTTACAAGGCACTGAAAAAAATGCATACCGTTAAACAGCACGAGTATGCCAGAACATGGCTCGTGCGCGTCTTAATCAATTGTTGTAAAGACCATTTACGAAAACGTCAACCAACCGTTTCAATTCAGGAACATCACCAAGTTGAATGGGTCATCTACTCTGATATGGAGCGGTTATTGGAACATTTATCTTTATCGGAGCAACAACTCGTCTATATGAAATATTTTCAGCAACTAAAAAACAAAGAAATTGCTGAGCTAAATCAAATTCCCGAGGGTACTGTAAAGTCTAAGCTTCATCACATACTAAAGAAGCTTAGAAACTTCGCTGGAGAAAAGGAGGACTGGCTATGAGTAAATTACAGATTGACGTTCCAAAGGAGAAACTTCAACAAGTACGTATGGATATGTTTCGGAAAGTTCAACGAGAAAAAAGAGCAAAGAAGCGCATCGTTTCGGTTGCAATAGCCTTTTTGTTTTGCTTAAGCTTTTTATTTTCAATTCGTGCTTCTCCAACGATTGCTAGCTATGTTGCAAAAATACCTGGCTTTAAAGAAATTGTATTAGAGGTTGTAAGAGATAAAGGGATAAAAGATATTGTGGACAATGACTACTATGAAGAAATTAATGTGACGGAGTCTAAAAATGACTTATCGCTTACATTGCAGGGCGTGATTGCAGATAATTCGGGATTAGTACTTTACTATGACGCCGATGCCTCATTTGATATGTCGGAATTATACTTGGAGGAAGTTCATTTGTTTCAAGGGGATATAGAAATTAAAGGGGGTTCATTTACAATTCATCAATCAAATCAAACACGCATCTCTTCTTCAGTGAAATATAGTTTTTCAGAGCCTTTCGCTTATACTTCAAAGGATTTTAAAGCAGTTTTTCGTTTTTATGAAAAAGATAAGGGGAACGTTGAAATTTCGATTCCGTTTTCACTGCAAAATGAAATCGCAAAGGAGAAAATTATTACTGTGAATCGTACTGTAAATATCGATGGTCAGAAGTTTACGATTACAAAAATTCGCCATTCTCCATTAAGAATGGCCATCGATATTGAATTAGATGAAGCGAATACGATGCAAATTTTATCACTTGAAAATATTGCGGTCGAGACGGAAAATGGAGAGCGAAGAGAAGAAGTCGTTAAAAAAGGCTTGTCCCTTGGCAGAAAAAGTCGCGACGGCAAATTTACGCTAAATTTACAAAGTAATTATTTCCATGATACAGATTCACTCAAACTATTAATTGGAGCTGTTCATGCTGTTCCAAAGGGCAAGGATTTTATTGAAGTTGATTTTGGCACAAAAGAAGTACTCGCGAAGCCTGAATATTTGGATTGGGATATTTCTGTAACGGAGCAAGGTGTATCAGTTGCTGCAAAGAAATGGGATGATAGAAGGGCATATTCGTTTTTAAATAGTGCTGTAAAAGCTGATGGCACGCCGTTAAATTATACAGGTAGCACGTTTTCAGATGATGACCAATACCTATTTGCGACGGAGAACTTTGAAAATTATAATGGGAAAGCAAAAATATATATAAACTATTACTTCAATCCTATAGGAAAAAATATCGAACTGAATATTCCATTGAAATAAAGTAAAGATGTTCAAAAAGGCTCTCCTTTTTGAACATCTTTTTAAGTGCGCCCGGCATGCGTATGAACTATAGGGTGTAAGTCCCGAACCCCGAAGACAGAAGTAGAGGTTAGCCAAGAGCAAGGGTGTCCGTGGTG
>NZ_JAQZSD010000230.1:0-284 GCF_028674935.1 Lysinibacillus sp. CNPSo 3705
GCTTTGACTGCTCTTTCCGTCGCTCTGGTTCTTCTTTCCGTCGTTCTGACTGTTCCTTCCGTCGCCCGGGCTCTTCTTTCCGTCGCTCTGATTTCTTTCCGTCGCTCTGGCTCTTCTTTCCGTCGTTCTGACTGTTCCTTCCGTCGCCCGGGCTCTTCTTTCCGTCACTCTGATTTCCTTCCGTTGCTTTGACTGCTCTTTCCGTCGCTCTGGTTCTTCTTTCCGTCGTTCTGACTGTTCCTTCCGTCGCCCGGGCTCTTCTTTCCGTCGCTCTGATTTCTTTC
>NZ_JAQZSD010000231.1:0-281 GCF_028674935.1 Lysinibacillus sp. CNPSo 3705
ACAGCTTATTCCTAAAGAAATCATTCAAATGGCTACATCCATTCAGACTCCTAACCCGAGACTTCCTATTCATAAGAATGGATTTTTATGGTTTGTTAAAGACACTAACCATACCTTTAACCAAACAGGTGATGAACTTCCAAAATATTACTACCAATTACTTGGTTACACAAATGTAGCTCTGCTCGTCATTCCAGAGGAAAACGTAGTAGCAGTAAGAATGTTCAACCGTTATGGTTCATCTGATGGATACGATTATCTAAACGACATTCGGTCTTTTG
>NZ_JAQZSD010000232.1:0-277 GCF_028674935.1 Lysinibacillus sp. CNPSo 3705
ACAGCTTATTCCTAAAGAAATCATTCAAATGGCTACATCCATTCAGACTCCTAACCCGAGACTTCCTATTCATAAGAATGGATTTTTATGGTTTGTTAATGACACTAACCATACCTTTAACCAAATAGGTGATACACTTCCGAAATATATCAATTACTTGGTTACACAAATGTAGCTGTGCTCGTCATTCCAGAGGAAAACGTAGTAGCAGTAAGAATGTTCAACCGTTATGGTTCATCTGATGGATACGATTATCTAAACGACATTCGGTCTTTTG
>NZ_JAQZSD010000233.1:0-259 GCF_028674935.1 Lysinibacillus sp. CNPSo 3705
AAGTGCCTTATTTCTGTCTCTATTCCTTATTCATTTTCGTTTAGTAGCTTTAATATCCGTTTCAAATTGACAGCGAATATCGTTGTAGCACCTTGAATTTCCATGCCAAATAGACCCACAGTCGATGCCGTATCGTACCCGTGTCCGTTTTTTAAATCATTATTCTTCGCTTCTATTTTGTAGCGATTTGCGGCTAATTGCTTAAATGCTTCCGTATTTTGAAATGCCTCTTGTTCGGCATGTGTATCCGACTTAATTG
>NZ_JAQZSD010000234.1:0-256 GCF_028674935.1 Lysinibacillus sp. CNPSo 3705
TACGTGCAGAAAACAAGACGCTGTCGCTACGTTGCACTCCGCTTTCGCGTAGAAAATAAAAGCCCCTGCTTTTCAGGGGCTGAAACCTTCGTTTCGTTGTACTGCACTGCGGTTGCACTGCCGCTGCGTTCCACTCCGCTTACGTACAGAAAACAAAACGCTGTCGCTACGTTGCACTCCGCTTTCGCGTAGAAAATAAAAGCCCCTGCTTTTCAGGGGCTGAAACCTTCGTTTCGTTGCACTGCACTGCGGTTGC
>NZ_JAQZSD010000235.1:0-256 GCF_028674935.1 Lysinibacillus sp. CNPSo 3705
CTCACAGGGGGAAGCCCCCAACTACCATCGGCGCTAAAGAGCTTAACTTCCGTGTTCGGTATGGGAACGGGTGTGACCTCTTTGCCATCATCACTAGACATATTGAAAGAATTGCTCTTTCAAAACTGGATAAACGGTGCATTGAATGTTTCAAACGTTTTGGTTAAGTCCTCGATCGATTAGTATTCGTCAGCTCCATGTGTCACCACACTTCCACCTCGAACCTATCTACCTCATCGTCTTTGAGGGATCTTAC
>NZ_JAQZSD010000236.1:0-255 GCF_028674935.1 Lysinibacillus sp. CNPSo 3705
GTTTTTAAGTTTATAATAAGAAAAACAACTATCGGAGCGTACAAACATGTCCAAAAAATTATTTACCAAGCAACAACAGTCGCAATTAAAATTGAATCCTTATGTAAAAGCAGTGAGCGATAAATCAATTACGTATACAGATGAATTTAAACAATTCTTTATAGATGAATTTGAGAAGGGAAAATACCCTCGTGAAATTTTTCTTGAAGCAGGTTTTGATATTGATATTATCGGCATGACACGCGTAAATAAAGC
>NZ_JAQZSD010000237.1:0-248 GCF_028674935.1 Lysinibacillus sp. CNPSo 3705
TCCGTATTTTGAAATGCCTCTTGTTCGGCATGTGTATCCGACTTAATTGTGACAGAATATGTTTTACTTTTTGCACCTTCTTTATAACAGCCCTCTCTCCTTGGACATACTTTGCATTTTTCAATGTCAAAATAATAGGTCTGACTTTGACTCTAAAATGTACCCTTTGTAAAGGACATTTAAAAAAAGGTTAGGCATCTTTTTGAAGCTGCTGTCTGTATTTTGCAGGCGGCAGCTTTTTTAAATTC
>NZ_JAQZSD010000238.1:0-241 GCF_028674935.1 Lysinibacillus sp. CNPSo 3705
TCGCTGATAAAAGAGCAAGAATCGCTGATAAAGGATCGAACATCGCTGATAGAAGAGCAAGAATCGCTGATAAAGAATCGAATATCGCTGATAAAAGAGAAGAAACGCTGATAAACGCCCGAACATCGTTGATAGAAGGTTCAGAATCGCTGATAAAGAATCGAATATCGCTGATAGAAGAGCAAGAATCGCTGATAAAGAATCGAACATCGCTGATAAAAGAGCAAGAATCGCTGATAAA
>NZ_JAQZSD010000239.1:0-236 GCF_028674935.1 Lysinibacillus sp. CNPSo 3705
CATATGCGCAAAGCACCGGGAAAAAATCGCGCGACGAGTGTTAAAGCAAAACATCACTCTAATTTAACATTTCGTATGAATGTCCTTTTCTTTGCTATATTTCTAGTATTTTCAATGCTAATTTTTAGACTTGGCTATATGCAAATTGTAAAAGGGGAAGATTATGTACGCGAATTAGAGCGTAAAGAGGAGGTAGCTGTCAATACAAGTGTGCCAAGGGGACGTATGTATGATCG
>NZ_JAQZSD010000025.1:0-58237 GCF_028674935.1 Lysinibacillus sp. CNPSo 3705
ACATCTGTTGGCCCGAGACCCTGCAGCGAAGCGGATGTTTTCTGTGCGAAAGCGTAGTGTTAACGTAGCGGCAGCAAATGTTTTGACTGTGCGAAAGCGTAGCGACAGCAACACCAAAAGTGGCTCATCGGACGCCCTCAGGAAGGCTTTGCTCTGTGCGACAGCTACAAATGTTTTCTGTAGCGAAAGCGAAGCGTCAGCTACAAAGCGCCCAGTCGGAACGGAAATCAACCACTCGTTTTGGTAATGATTCAAAAAAATTATATATTTAATAGAAATTGAATAAAAGAAAAGGTGACCATAATGAAAGAAACACGTGACCCCTCACAAATTCGTGTTGTTGTCGGCATGTCGGGTGGGGTAGATTCTTCGGTTGCTGCATATTTACTGAAACAACAAGGATATGAAGTAATCGGGATATTTATGAAAAACTGGGATGATACAGACGAAAATGGCGTTTGTACAGCTACAGAAGACTATGATGATGTTATTAAAGTATGTAATCAGATCGGGATTCCTTACTATGCAGTAAATTTTGAAAAACAATATTGGGATAAGGTTTTCACATACTTTTTGGAAGAGTATAAAGCAGGACGCACGCCAAATCCTGATGTAATGTGTAATAAGGAAATTAAATTTAAAGCGTTTTTAGAGCATGCGATGAATCTGGGAGCAGATTATTTAGCGACAGGTCACTATGCTCGAGTTGATCGTAGTGGCGAAGGCGAAGTTAAAATGCTTCGAGGCATTGATAATAATAAAGATCAAACGTATTTCTTAAACCAATTATCGCAGGAACAGTTATCGCATGTAATGTTCCCAATTGGACATATTGAGAAAAAAGAAGTCCGTAAAATTGCGGAGGAAGCTGGGTTAGCTACAGCAAAGAAAAAAGATTCAACAGGAATTTGCTTTATTGGAGAGCGTAATTTCAAAGAATTCCTAAGTCAATATTTACCGGCGCAACCTGGTAAGATGGAGACAATGGATGGTGTCGTAATGGGCCAGCATGATGGATTAATGTACTATACGCTTGGTCAACGTCATGGTCTTGGAATTGGTGGCGACGGTGAACCTTGGTTCGTGTTAGGGAAAGATTTGGCGCGCAATGTGTTACTAGTTGGACAAGGCTTCAATAATGATTCGCTATTTTCAACTTCACTGACTGCTGTGAAAATGAGCTATACTTCGACAAAAAAATTGCCCGGGAAATTTTCATGCACAGCAAAATTCCGTTATCGTCAAACAGACACACCAGTAGAAGTGGAAATTTTAGAGGACGGACGTACACATATTACGTTTGCAGAGCCAGTACGAGCGATTACACCTGGACAAGCTGTCGTATTATACGATGGTGAAGAATGTTTAGGTGGCGGTACAATCGACGAAGTATTTAAAAATAATGAAAAACTAACATATGTAGGTTAATTTGCGAAAAGATTGCTCATACTCTTTCCTAAAGCGTATAGAGTTTAGTCAATCTTTCGCTACATAGAGGTGAGGAATAACAATGGATTTTAACGAGCAGGGCATTCAAGCGTTTCAAGAAAAGCGCTATGAGGATGCTGCACAACTTTTTACACAAGCAATTGAAGCAGAGCCTAAAAACCCAATTGGTTATGTGAACTTCGGAAATCTTTTAGCGGTCTTAGAGGATACTGAACGTGCAGAACGTTTTTTTCAAAAAGCAATTACAGTTGATGAAACGGCAGCAACTGCTTATTATGGTTTAGCAAATTTATATTATAATGCGGAACGATATGCGGAAGCAGTAAAGCTTTATGAGCAAGCACTAAAACATAAAATTGAAGGCGCTGATGTGTATTATATGATGGGCAAATGCTTTGAACGAATGGAAAGTCCGAAGCTTGCACTGCCTTATTTACAACGAGCTTCAGAGCTTGCACCAGAAGACACACAAATTCGTCTAGCATATGCCATTGTGCTATGTGCGCTAGAAATGTTCGAAGAAGGTAAAAAGGAATTAGACTATTTGATCGAACAGGATTGGAATAACGCAGATGCACATTATAATTTAGGTGTACTATATGCCGTATCTACTGAGCAAACAGAAGATGCTATGTACCACTTAAAACAAGCCTTTACATTACAGCCAGAATACGACCAAGCACGTTATCTTTATGATATGATTGCACAGCGATTTAACTAATATAATTTAAAAGGATGCCAAAATTACGTTGGCATCCTTTTGTGTTGCTAAACAATTAAATTAATGTGTCAAATTAGAGCTCTTCGGCAAAGCGAGGGGTAGATTTCCGTTCCGGCTAGGCGCTTTGTAGCTGACGCTTCGCTTTCGCTACAGAAAACATTTGTAGCTGACGCTTCGCTTTCGCACAGAGCAAAGCTTCCTGGGGGCGTCCGATTGATGCTTTTAGCCTTCGTTCCTCTATTGCTAATCCCCAAGGAGTCGCCCAGCCTCCACTCCAATCAACCGCTTCACTTAACATGTATCTTCTGGCAGGCAATCCAATTTATAATGATATAGCGAAATAACAGCAAGATGTATTTTCTTTGTTAAGGTGTAGTGCTAACGTAGCAGCTTACCGTTGAGAGAAAGCCTGTAAAGGAAATCACCCTTACTAGCTATGCATACTAATGTCGAGAAGCTGTTGATTTTTCACGGAGAGTGGGACACCTGCTGAAAGCGCCAACTCGGAGTGAAAATCAACCTTTGTTTATTGATATACATTAATATATTGATTTTCATGTAGACAAACTAAAAGGATGCCGAAACTAGTTCAGTATCCTTTTTGATTTTAGTCTTCATCATTCTCAGATGGATAATCAAAGGGTAGTTGATAAATATATTGTGCTAAATGTGCAATTGGGGTAGTTTCTAAAATTGATGATTCTGTTTCGTTCGCTTTTAGAATATTGATTTCTTTATTAAGTCGCTCCATTTTCCGATCCAACTCAGCTACTTGAATAGCAGCCTCCTTCAATTCAAAACGGATATGTTCAGGTACTTCCTTGTTGTATTTATAATAGATTTTATGTTCAAGGCTGGCCCAAAAGTCCATTGCAATTGTACGAATTTGAATTTCGACATAGACCTTTTCCATACGATCGGACATAAAAATAGGGATTTTTATAATAAGATGCAAGCTTTGATAGCCATTTCCCTTTGGATAGGCAATATAATCCTTTACATCCACAACTTCAATATCATTTTGTGCCTGTAGCATTGCACTCACTTTATAGATGTCTTCTACAAAGGAGCAAGTGATTCGAACACCTGCGATATCACGAATATCTTCTCGAATCGCTTCAATAGATGGCTCAAGGTTCTTTTTCTTGACCTTCAATAATATGCTTTTCGGTGATTTTACGCGAGTTGATAAATGCTCTATCGGGTTATATTCATGAATGAGCTTAAACTCTTCTTGTAAAATAGTTATTTTCGTTTCAATTTCCTGCAGGGCAAATTTATAGACTAAAAAGAAGCGTGTTAATTCTGTTTGTAAAGTTTGTAAAGTGGTTGCTTCAAGTTCATTTTTCATACTTCATAAAATCCTTTCTTTTAGTAGTAACTAAATTATTTTATATTCAATATTAGCTTAACAAAAATAGTTACTAAATAGAAATAAGGGCTCCAAATCTATGTATACTATTCTTGAGTCATAAATTTACTTCGTAAAAATAAAAAAAGGGGTGTCTAGTCCCCTTAGTAATTAAACGACAATTTCAGCCTTAAGGCTCTGTTTCTTGATCACATAAGAAGCAGCTTTTTTGAAAACGCAAGTAGCATTTGTTCATCATCTGGTTGTCCATGCAACGAAAGAGAATGATCCGTAGTTACCTTGGAATTTTCCCTCTTTTACAATATTTCACCACATCTGAATAAGGTAAATCTCCACCAAAAATTGAAAGAGCGCTACCGATTGTCACATGAAGTCTACCATTTGCGATATTTTCAAATTTCTTTAAGTCGTCCAAAGAACGAACCCCACCAGCATATGTTGTTGGAATTGTTGTCCAAGTGGCTAAATCATGCACTAAGCTTTCTTGCATACCGCCTTTTTTTCCTTCCACATCAACCGCGTGAATAAGTAGTTCATCACAGAAATTTTCGATAAATGCAATAGACTCAGCATTTACTTCAAAGTCACTAAACTTTGTCCATTTATCAGTAACAACAAACCATTTTCCATCGCGCAGACGGCAGCTTAAATCGATGACAAGATGTTTTTTACCAACAATCTGAACTAATTGCTTTAGTCGATCTAAATGGAGCTTACCATCATAGAAAATAAATGATGTGACAATAACATGGGTAGCTCCCGCATCAATATACTTATTTGCATTTTCCGTGGTGATGCCGCCACCAACCTGCAACCCTTGGGGATATGCTGCTAATGCTGCTAATGCGGCTTCTTCGTTTCCATCACCTAGCATAATAATGTGACCACCTGTTAATTGATCATTAGCAAACATTTTTGCATAATAACTAGAGTCATGATTTGAAATAAAGTTCTCGATAACTTCTTGATCTTTATGACCTAGTGTGCTGCCAACAATTTGTTTTACTTTACCATCGTGTAAATCAATGCAAGGTCTAAATTCCAATAGTTTCACAATCCTTCCGTGCGACAAATTCACCTATATCATAGCATGGAAAAGATGATGAAAACCGTGAAATGTTTTTATCAATAAATTTTAACAAGCAAATGTTTTATGTAGCAACAGCTAAGAGAAGTTTCCCGCCTCTAAAAGTGGTAAAACAAGGGTTTTAAAACATTGCTGAAATAGAGGGACGTAGCTTAGGGTATCACATCCTGTGACATCTTGCCGCTGCGCTTCGCTTTCGCGCAATGGAAGCGAATGTCATGACATTATATATGGGCATAATTGATTGAAATGGATGAATATTGATAGAAATTTATTGAATTCTCTTTTTAAACGATTTTTCACGTTATGGTGTGGTAAAATAATATGGTTGAAATGAACACGAAAGGACGAACCGAGAATGGCAGAGAACCTAGATTTATTTGAATTAAATAAATTTTTTATACTCGGACGCCCAATTGTCTCTATCTTTCATAATGCACAAAATATGTATTCGATAGTTCGTGTGAAAATTCAGGAGACCAACTTACAGTATGAAGATAAGGAAATAATAGTTGTTGGATATTTTCCGCCGTTACAGATGGATGAACAATATCGTTTTACTGGTTTATTGAAACAACATCCAAAATATGGTGTGCAATTTCAAATTGAGACATTTACAAAGGAAGTACCAGCAACAGAGCAGGGCATTATTCATTACTTATCGAGTGATTTGTTTGTTGGAATCGGAAAAAAAACTGCTGAAACAATCGTAGAAAAATTAGGAGCAAATGCGTTACGTCTTATTTTAGAGGACCCAAATGCTCTTGATGCTGTGCCTCGTTTATCTGCTGAAAAAAAAGAGGTTATTCATCGTACCATTGAACAAAATTTAGGTTTAGAACGAGTGATGATCCAACTTAATGAATGGGGTTTCGGACCACAGCTTGGCATGAAAATTTACCAAACATATCGAACAGAGGCCGTTGAATTATTAACTGAAAATCCATATCGCCTGATTGAAGATGTAGAGGGTGTTGGTTTCTTTCGTGCCGACGAGCTAGGTGCAAAATTAGGGATTACTGGCAATCATCCAGACCGTATTAAGGCGGCGATTTTACATACTCTAAATACAGCAGCTTTATCAGATGGGCATGTGTATTTAGATGCAGAAAATGTTTTACCATTAGTAAAAGATATGCTTGAGCAAAGCCAACGAGAGGAAATTCCCTTTGAGATCATTTCTAAAGCTTGTATCGAATTGCGTGAGGAAAGTAAAATTTGTGGAGAAGAAACAAGACTATATTTACCATCCCTATATTTCTCAGAAGTAGGAATTGCATCGAAAATATTAGCTTTAATCGAACGTAACAATAAAGCTGAACATTTTAGTAAGGACGAAATACGTAAAGCAATTGGTGAAACAGAAGAATTTCTTAATGTCACATATGCTGAAACGCAAGCGAATGCGATTGAACAAGCATTAAATTCCGCCGTTATGATTTTAACTGGTGGACCTGGGACAGGTAAAACAACTGTTGTTCGGGGTGTGGTAGAAGTGTATGCAAAGCTACACGGATTATCATTGAACCCGAAGGAATATGCACAAAAAGAAGAACCTTTTCCGATTATTTTATGTGCTCCAACAGGACGTGCGGCCAAGCGTCTATCGGAATCGACAGAACTTCCAGCAATGACAATTCATCGATTATTAGGTTTTACAGGTCAGGAAAAAGAGGAAGAAACTGAGCGTGAGGTAACAGGAAAACTCATTATTGTAGACGAAATGTCGATGGTCGATACTTGGCTCGCGCATCAACTATTAAAATCCTTGCATGAGGATGTACAAGTCGTTTTTGTAGGAGATCAAGATCAGCTTCCACCAGTAGGACCAGGACAGGTGTTAAAGGATTTGTTGGCATCCGGGCAAATACCTACTGTGGAATTGACAGATGTTTATCGACAAGCAGAGGGCTCAACGATTATTGAACTTGCTCATCAAATTAAACGTGGTAATATCACAAATGATCTAACATTAAAAACGTCTGACCGTTCATTTATTAAAGCCTCCTCAGATCAGGTAGCAAGCGTTGTCACTCAGGTTGTGAAAAGTGCGGTTGCGAAAGGTCAAGAAATCCGTAATATCCAAGTGTTAGCACCTATGTACAAAGGTCCAGCAGGAATAGACAATTTAAATAAAATGATTCAAGAACTTATTAATCCAAACGATACTGGTACTAGAAAAGAGCTCGTTTTTGGTGATGTCACATATCGCATAAAGGACAAAGTTTTACAGCTTGTCAATCAACCAGAAAGCAATGTTTTTAATGGCGATATGGGTGAGGTAATTAGTATTATTAAGGCAAAGGAAACGATTGAGAAACAAGATTTGCTTGTTGTGTCATTCGACGGTATTGAAGTAACTTATCAACGAAGTGATCTCAATCAATTGACACTTGCTTACTGTTGTTCTATTCATAAATCTCAAGGCTCAGAGTTCCAAACTGTTATTATGCCGGTTGTACGAGGTTATTCTAAAATGCTGCGTCGTAATTTGTTATATACGGGTATTACGCGTGCTAAAAATTTCTTAATTTTGTGTGGTGAGCCGGATGTGCTAGCAGATGGCTTACAGCGTACGGATGATTTACAGCGTTTTACGTCTCTTCGTGCAAGACTCAATCCAATGGACATTACAGAGGAAATTGTAGAAGTAGAAACGATTCCATTAAACGAAAATTTACAACATGAAAAATCCATTGAGTTCAAACTAACGGTAGAAACAGAACCATATATCCATCCATTGATTGGAATGGAGGGTGTCTCTCCATATGATTATTTAGATAAGTGAGTGAATGCACCAAGAATTCTGAAACAATAAACGGGCACCTCCTCAATAAGCTCTTTGAAATATTTTATGAAATTAATACCAATAACTTTTATAGGTTAGAAAATCGTCTAATGATTGCAGTAAAAGATAATTAAAATTTTTTTGAGGTGAATAAAGTGAAACGCTTATTATTATTGCTTCTATTCATGATGCTATTACCTTTTGCAGAAAAAGCATATGCAAAAAATACTGTCATCCAAATGAATGAAGAAGCAACTGTCTTTGATAATCGTTCAGGCTCACTCGTTCAGGTGGGAACATTATCTGCAGGACAAACTTTTGAAGTAACAAAAGATTATGGAGCTAATTGGTGGCAAATTCGTTGGGGTGGTTATTATGGTTATATTGAAAAACGTTATACAACTGTTGTTCCAGCAACCACTTATAAAAATACAGTCCCAACTGCTGCTAAAATAACGGATTATATTGTTGCAACAAAGGTTGCACCGATTTACGATAATACTGGCAGTAAACTTGTTCAATTTGCTACATTGTCTGAGGGAGTTCGCTTCCCTATATATAGCGGAATGGGCAATTGGTATGGAATTGCTGTGAACGGACGCTTAGGCTTCGTACATAGTAATTTTGTAGTAAAAGAAAATGGTCAAAATTCAACAAATACAGATACAAATACAACAAAGCCTGTTGAAAAACCAACTACAACCCCTCCTAGTAAACAAAATGGCTATATAGAGGCGTTAGAAAATGTCATTCTTTATGATTTCCGCCGTGAAAAAGAGATGGCTATTGCTACGCTAATGAAAGGGCAGCAGCTAGAAGTTGTAGATTCAATGGACCCAATGTATGTTCAAGTTCGTTGGGGGAAATCATATGTTTATGCAGAAAAATCAAAGGTGAAATTTTTAAATACACCTTCATATAAAAATGTTGGTAAGGACAATGCCATGAAAAATGAGTATTTCATCCCTACTTCTGCAAACAGTGAGATTTATGATAATAAAACAAAAGCGATGCAGCCATTTGCTAAACTAGATACAAATCGCCGTTACCCGATATTGCGGAAAGAAGGTGCTTGGTACGTAACAGTACTTGGCGGCCGTGAAGGATATATCCATAGCTCTAAAGTAGCGATTGATCGTGGTGTCCCAGTAATGATGTATCATCATGTATTAAAAGAGCATGAGCTTGGGCGTTTCAAAAATTTAAGTACTACGGTAACAGATGTTCAATTTACAAAAGAAATGCAGTATTTAAAAAGTAAAAACTACGAAACCATTACTGTAGACGAATTATGGCATTTTATGCGCAATGAAATTACATTGCCTGCCTATTCAATTGTTTTGACTTTTGATGATGGTCTATTGTCGACACGTGAATATGCGTATCCTGTACTTAAAAACAATGGCTTTAAAGCTACACAATTTTTAATTACGTCCCGTAATGAAAGTGCGAAAGATGGGCAAATTTTTAATTATAATGATTTACAGCCCCTTTCACGTCAAGATATAACAAATATGCAAGATGTTTTTGCATTTGAATCACACACTTACAATTTACATGTTTTAGAAGGGAATAGAGGCAAAATGCTTCTAACTCCTTATCGTGAGGTTGTTCAGGATTTACAGCGTAGTATAGCAATTATTCCGAGTGCTAAAGCTTTTGCTTATCCGTTTGGGCAATACAATGCGAATATCATTAATGCGGTAAAGGAAGTTGGATTCACAATGGCATTTTCAACGAAGCATGGCTACAACAATCCGTACGATGATGTCTATCAAATTAAACGCTTATCTAGTAATCAACAAACAACAAATGCGCAATTCCAAAAAATGGTTCTTCCATACGCGCAGTAAAATAAAAAACCCGATCAATTCTGAATTGATCGGGTTTTTTTAGGCGATTTTTTAACGGGTGCAAACATCTGCAGCTGCCGCTACGCTTTCGCACAAAAAACATCTGCCGAGGCAATTGATTTAGTGAATGCCAACTAAATGATGTTTAACGACTTCATATGCTTGGCAAACATTTTTAAATTGATCTTTTTCTTTGGCAATCATATCTGAAGCAATAGAAAATAAAAGATTTTCTTCATTATGATCCTCCATTTTATTCATTAAAGCAGCTTCCATTTCCGCCACGTATGAGATGATTTGTTTATTCATATATATTCTCCTTTTATAAAAGATGTTGTTGTTTTGGTTACGAAGCTATCTTACACCTGCCTATACAAAAAATCTAGCGAATCTGTACTAGTTGAAAAGTACTTTTTTGTGAATGTGTCGCAAAATTGAACACGTTAAAAAAGCGCTAATTGAAACCGTTTTTATCTAAAGTAACTGAAAAATCGAGCAATAATTGCAGACTTTTAACTGTGTTTAAAAAGTAATACAGTATAGAAAAACTGAGGGTTTGCTATAATACAGTTGCCGTAATCGGAACCTAATATTAGGAAAATTCATATACTATCAAATATAAAAATATTTGTAACGTTTAGGGGTGACTGCATGCCAGTAATTACAGGAAAACAATATATTGACCGTATTGACGCTTTACAAACTTATATTTCGATTGATGGGAAAGTTGTCACAGGGAAGGTGTCTGAGCATCCAGCATTTATGGGAGTAATGCAGAGTCAGGCAAAGCTTTTTGATTTACAAAATGAAGAGGCATTGCTTGAAAAGATGACATATGTTTCACCAACAAGCAATAAGCGTGTAGGTATGTCTTTCCTTCAAGCGGTCACAGTCGATGATCTCGTGAAAAGACGTAATGCAATACGAGAGTGGGCATTATCCAATAATGGCCTTATGGGGAGAAGCCCAGATTACATGAATACGACATTAATGGCGCTAGCATCAGTGGCAGAATATTTGAAAGATAAGCCAAATTGTTTCCCGCAGCATTTGTTAAAATTTTATGAGTATGCTCGTGAGAACGATTTGACGATGACACATACATTTATCGAGCCACAAGTAAACCGTGAAAAATTTTATTTTGAAGATGAAGATGTAACAATTGCTGCTAAAATTGTAGATAAAACGAGCGAGGGATTAGTAATTAAAGGTGCGAGATTACTAGCGACACAGGGAGGAATTACAGACGAACTCCTTGTTATATCAACAAATGGTTTTGATGAAGGAAAAGGCTTTGCCTTCTCAATCCCAAGTAATACAAAAGGTTTGAAGTTTTTATGTAGGCAATCATTTGTCGGAGGAGAATCGGTTTTTGATTATCCATTAAGTAGTCGTTACGAGGAAATGGATGCAATCGTTGTGTTTGATAATGTTGTAGTGCCGTGGGAACGCGTCTTTTATTATGAGAATGTGGAAGTTGCCAATAGCTTTTTGAACGTAAGTGGTTTTCAAACATATGGTTTACATCAAGTTCTGACACGTCAAATTGCTAAAACAGAATTTGTCTTAGGTGTTGTACAGTCAATTGTAAATACGATAAATATTGGCGGGTATCAACATGTGCAGCAAAAGGTCGTGGATATCATCGTGACATTAGAAACGATGAAGGCCTTACTGATAAAGTCTGAAGTAGAAGCAAAAAGAGACGAATTTGGTTTTATAAGACCTGATCTTCCAACAGTACAAGTAGCTATTCAGTTGTTCCCTAAAGTATATCCGACCTTTACTGAAATTATCCAGTTACTTGGCGCAAGCGGATTAATGTCCATTCCAAGTGAAAAAGCATTTACTGAGGATGACGGCGATCTTGAGCATTATTTACAATCGTTTCAGGATGGTGGAAAGGAGCGCGTCAAAAAATTCCGCCTAGCTTGGGATTTAACGATGAGTAGCTTTGGTACAAGACAAACACTATATGAACGCTTTTTCTTTGGGGACTCAGTTCGTTTAGCCAGCGCACTTTATAATTCTTATAATAGGGAAGAATTCGTTCATCGGGTAGAAAACTTTTTAAAAAATAATCATTAATTTTAGTGGGCAACTGTTTAAAGATTTTTAAAATTCGATGTTCCGTTTGACAGTTGTCACACTATGCATTATGATTTACAGGAACTATAAAAATAACAATCCCTTCGTTAGGTGAGGCTCCTATGCTGGAGATACGCTACTGCCCAAAAATGTCGAGAGACGCCAATGGGTCAACAGAAATCATCGAAATAAGGTGTTTTTTAACGTAGCTGGTGTAATTCCTATGCCGCATAGTGCTAAAACTCAACGTTTGAAGGAAGAAAGCAGAGTAGTTTTTTCACTATGCTGTTCTTTGATACGTGTATTCAACACGCCTTCATTCGTTGGAGGTGTGTTTTTGTTATTTAAGGAAGGTGATGAGAAATGGATAGTAGCCCTGAACCGAATACGAAAATGGTAAGTAGTAGTGAAGAATTAAGGATTGTCGATTTCTTATCGCCAAAAACAAATGGGTATTGATGAGAAACGCTTCTAAAACAAGCTAAATTATAATCAATAACGTCACCTATTTGTTTTCCTTAAATAATAAAACATGAGGTGAAGAACAATGAAAAAAATCCATTATTTTAAAAAAGGTAATAGCGCAGTACAACATAATTTCGAGATTAAAGAATTTAATCATAACCTCCATGCTGAGGATTTGTTATGGGTTGATTTATATGCTTACAATTACAACGACTTAAATGATATAGCTGAAATATTTGGTTTTCATCCATTAGCAGTTGAGGACTGTCTTAATGAAGGCTCACGTCCTAAAATGGATAATTATGGGGAATATAAATTTTTTGTTTTCCATGCACCAATTTATAATGAAAAAAGCAGCAATGAAATAACAACAGTAGAGTTAAACATTTTTATGGGTCCTAACTATGTTGTAACGGTTCATAAACAAAAACTTAAATGGCTAGGGCATATAGAGAATGTGTGTTTAAATAGTACAAAGTATTTAGATAAAGGTACCGATTTTCTATTGCATACTATTATCGATGGCATTACGGATGAATACTTCCCGGTTTTAGAGCGAATTAGAACACGGATTGATGAGCTAGAAGAAGAAATATATGATTATGAACCAAAAGAAGTTACGGAAGAATTCCTTGCACTAAAAAGAACTATTATTTTAATTCGACAAGCTATTATGCCTCAAAAAAGAATTTTTTCAAATAGTAATGGACAGTGGAAATTTGACATTCGTGAGGAAAATATACCATTCTATAAAGATTTAAATGATCATCTAGAACGAATTGTAGAATCAACAGAAACTTATAGAGATTTGGTAAACAGTACTTTGGATACGTATTTTTCTATTATAAGTGGTAAATCAATAGAAAAGCTCAATTTATTAACGGTCATTTCAACTATTATGTTACCTTTATCAGTCATTACAAGCTTTTTCGGAATGAATGTTCCGTTACCATATCAAGATTCTCCAATAGCGACAATCATAATTACAGTTTTTCTAGTTGTTTTTACTTGGGGAATGTGGGCTTATTTTAAAAAAATGATTGCTTAGTTATGATGAGCAATTATTGTGCCAATTGACAGAAGACCATATTTTTTTTATAATTCTCGTTAGAAAATTGTAAAAAACGATGATGGAAAAAGTACGTATTTGTGCGTGTAAAAGAAAGGGATTTCTTGGCTGAAAAAATCCTCACAATAGCAAATACCGAAAGCTACTCCAGAGTGCAGTTAATCCCTGCCGTTCACTTACGTTACAAGTGCTAAAGAGGTAAGTATACTGTTACTTACAACTAGGGTGGTACCGCGAGACAAATCACAAGTCCTCGTCCCTTTTTGGGGATGGGGGCTTTTTTATGTTTATCTGCGTGAAAGCTTACGCCAAGGCAAAATTGATTTGCGGATTCATTTCGTGATTTTACAAAACATATAGGGAGGAACTTTTCAAATGAAAGCAGTAGAAATTCGACGCATGTATTTAGAATTTTTTAAAGAAAAAAGTCATCATCATGAACCATCAGCACCACTTGTGCCAATCAATGACCCATCATTACTGTGGATTAACTCTGGTGTTGCAACACTTAAACCATATTTCGATGGTCGTATCATTCCTGAAAATCCACGTATTACAAATGCACAAAAATCAATTCGTACAAATGATATTGAAAACGTAGGTAAAACAGCTCGACATCATACATTTTTCGAAATGCTAGGTAACTTCTCAATTGGGGATTACTTCAAAAAAGAAGCTATTCATTTCGCTTGGGAATTTTTAACGGATAAAAAATGGATGGGCTTTGATCCAGAGCTTTTATCTATTACGATCCATCCTGAAGATCAAGAGGCGTATGACGTTTGGCATAACGAAATTGGTATTCCTGAAGAGCGTTTAATCCGACTTGAGGGGAACTTCTGGGATATTGGTGAAGGTCCATCTGGTCCTAACTCAGAAATTTTTTATGACCGTGGGGAAGAATACGGTTCAGATGAAAATGATCCAGAAATGTACCCAGGTGGTGAAAATGAACGTTATCTTGAAATTTGGAACTTAGTGTTCTCTCAATTCAACCATAATCCTGATGGTACGTATACACCACTTCCAAAACAAAATATTGATACTGGTATGGGTCTAGAGCGTATCGTATCCGTTGTTCAAAATGTTCCAACGAACTTTGATACTGATTTATTCATGCCGATTATTGAAAAAATTGAGCAGTTAGCGAATCGTAAATACAAACGTCCAGGTGAAGTAGCACTAAGTGAAATCTTCGGTTCAGAAGAAGATATTAATACACCATTTAAAGTTATCGCTGACCATATCCGTACAGTGGCGTTTGCCATTGGTGATGGTGCTCTTCCTTCAAATGAAGGTCGTGGTTATGTATTACGTCGTTTACTACGTCGTGCAGTGCGCTATGCAAAACAAATCGGCATTGAAAAGCCATTTATGTTTGAATTAGTACCTACTGTTGGTGAAATCATGAATGATTTCTACCCAGAAGTAACGGAAAAATGCGAGTTTATCCAACGTGTTATTAAAAATGAAGAAATTCGCTTCCATGAAACATTAGACGGTGGTCTTGCTATCTTTAACGAAGTAGTAGAAGCTCAAAAAGCAGCTGGCCATGACTATATTCCAGGTGCAGATGCATTCCGATTATATGATACTTATGGTTTCCCAATCGAATTAACAGAAGAGTATGCAGAAGAAGTAGACATGAAGGTAGATCATGAAGGCTTTGAAGCAGCAATGGAAGAACAACGTGAACGCGCACGTGCAGCTCGTCAAGATGTGGATTCTATGCAAGTACAAAACGAAGTGTTAGCAAACTTGACGGTTGCGAGTGAATTTGTTGGTTATGATACATTAACGACAAATACAGAAATTGCAGCGATCATTGTCAATGGGCAAGTGTCAAAGGTAGCATCTGAAGGGCAAGAAGCATTAGTTATTTTAGCTAAAACACCATTCTATGCTGAAATGGGTGGTCAAATTGCGGATAGCGGTGTTATTTCTAATGATAGCTTTACTGCTATTGTAAAAGATGTACAAAAAGCTCCAAATGGTCAGCCGCTTCATACTGTACTTGTAGAATCTGGCGAAATGCAAGTTGAAGATGCCGTGACAGCGGTAGTTAGCCGTGAAGAACGTAATTTAATTATTAAAAACCACACAGCAACACATATTATGCAACGTGCGCTAAAAGATGTACTAGGCGACCATGTTAGCCAAGCAGGATCATATGTAGGACCCGATCGCTTACGCTTTGACTTCTCTCACTTCGGACAAGTGACAAAAGAGGAATTACAACAAATTGAACGTATTGTAAATGAAAAAGTGTGGGATGATATAGAGGTCGTTATTGAAGAAAAAGGCATCGATGAAGCGAAAGCTATGGGAGCAATGGCGCTATTCGGTGAGAAATATGGCGATATCGTTCGCGTTGTTTCAATCGGTGACTATTCTATTGAGCTTTGTGGTGGTATTCACGTAAAACGTTCTTCTGAAATTGGTTTCTTCAAAATTGTTTCAGAAGGCGGTATCGGTGCAGGTACACGTCGTATTGAGGCTGTGACAGGTAAAGTTGCTTATGAAGTAGTAAAAGAAGAAGAAGCTCTATTAAACGAGGCTGCAGCATTATTAAAAGCAAATTCAAAAGATATTGTGACAAAAGTACAAGCGTTACAAGCTGACTACAAAGATTTACAACGTGAAAATGAGGCATTATCACAAAAAATCGCGAATGCACAAGCAGGCGCAATTGTGGACGCAGCGCAAACTTTTGGGGATGTAACTGTTTTATCTACTAAAGTTGAGGCGAAGGACAATAATCAACTTCGTCAAATGATGGACGACTTAAAAGCAAAAATGCCTAAAGCTGTTATCGTTCTTGGTGCTGTCGATGGCGAAAAAGTTATGCTATGTGCTGGTGTAACAAAAGATTTAGTTGGTGGTAATTACCACGCAGGAAATATCGTAAAAATGGTAGCTGAAGCATGCGGTGGTAAAGGTGGCGGTCGTCCAGATATGGCGATGGCAGGTGCGAAAGAAGCGTCAAAACTTGATGAAGCATTACTTTCTGTGTATGATTATGTTAAATCCATTTAACTTCTTTCAGCGGATGTCCAAACATCCATTGAAATAGAGGAACTCAGGCTAAGAACTTCACATCCTGTGAAAACGCCTGAGTGACCAGCATCGTGCTGGCCTAAAGCCTCCGGCGGATTTCGCGGAATCGGAAAAGGAGTTTTTAGTGGATGTTAGCCTAAGATCATTGCATCCATGCGATAACGGCTAACTGACCTGCATCGGTAAAAACGCCACGTCCTGTGGCATTACCGAAATGACCGACATCGTGTCGTCCCTCGTGCAGGCCTAAACATAAAGCCGATTCTGGACGCAATTATGCCGAGGCATAATTGATAATACGCCAAAACATGTTATAATAAAGAGAAATTGGAGATGAGCTTTTGCACATCTCCTTATTTCTGAAAGCGAGGTGCTGGTCATGAGTTCATTTGATCAAACTATGAAATTTAATTTTCCAGAAGAATCAATGGAACAGGAAGTCAAGCAGGTAATGTTGAAAGTACATTCTTCATTAGAGGAAAAGGGATATAACCCTATCAATCAGATTGTCGGTTATTTACTTTCTGGTGATCCGGCGTATATTCCTCGCCATCAGGATGCTCGTAATTTAATTCGCAAGCTTGAGCGTGACGAAATTCTAGAAGAGCTTGTTAAGTTTTATATTAAAAAGAACAACGAGGACTAGAAATGAGAATTATGGGATTAGACGTTGGGTCAAAAACCGTTGGCGTTGCTGTTAGTGATGCTTTAGGGTGGACAGCCCAAGGTATTGAAACCGTAAAAATTGATGAAACTAACGGCGAGTTCGGCATTGACCGTATAGCCGAGTTAGTAAAGGAGTATGCTATAACAGAATTTGTAGTAGGATACCCGAAAAACATGAATAATACGGTGGGACCGCGTGGCGAGGCTTCTGAAAATTATAAAAAGCTTTTAGAAGAAACATTTTCACTACCGGTCAAGCTTTGGGATGAACGTTTAACGACGATGGCTGCAGAGCGTATGCTAATCGAAGCAGATGTGAGTCGCAAAAAGCGAAAGCAAGTCATTGATAAAATGGCTGCTGTGATGATTTTACAAGGCTACTTAGATAGTAAAAATTAATTGATGAGGTGACAATTACATGGCACACGAGCATAACCATGAAGAAGAATTACACGTACAACACATTACAGTGATTGACGAGAACGGAAATGAACAGCTTTGTGAAGTAATCCACGTACATGAATCGGCTGAATTTGGCAAATCATACGTATTTTACTCTATGGTAGGCGCAGAAGAAGATGAGGATGGCTCTGTAGAAATCTTCGTATCTTCATTCGTTCCATCTGAAAATGGTGAAGATGGTGAATTAACACCAATCGAAACTGAAGCAGAGTGGGATATGGTAGAAGACGTATTAAACGCTTTAGAGGATGAAGACGAAGAATAATCATCGTTCTTTATAAGTGTGGAACAAGGATGGCACCAAGCACTCCTTGTTCCTTTTTTACTTTAGCAAGAATGAAGCTATAAGGTTGTAAGGTGAAAAATATATCTTTTTAAGGACTAGCTTCAAAAGTTGAACCATAGTTAAAAGGAGGACATTGAATGAACGAGGAAACGCAAGAATTTCTTATAGTAGCGGAAAATGGCAAGGAGCAAAAATGTCGTGTTGTCTTCACCTTCGATGCAGATGAAAAATCATATGTATTGTTTTCGTTAATCGACGACAATGGTAATGACATTCCTGGAGATATTTCTGCAATGACATTTGATTATGATGATAACAATGGAGAAATGACAAATTTACAGCCTGTAGAAACAGATGCAGAATGGGAAATGATTAATGAGGTAGTTCTGACACTTTTAGACGAATTTGAGGAAGAGCCGCAACTATTTACAATAACAGATGAGGATGGGGCAGATCAGGTCTGTGAGGTTATTCATACATTTTCATCTGAAAAATTTGACAAATCCTATGTACTTTATGTTCTGGCAACAGACGAGCCAATAGAGGAAAGAGATATTTTTGCTTCACAATATGTCTCTGGAAATGACGGGACGATTGATGAATTATTACCGATTGAAACAGATGAAGAATGGGCATTTGTTGAAGATGTATTAAATGAATTATAATTAGAACTCCGAGTAGTAAAATGCTACTCGGAGTTTTTTTATGACGTAGCTAAAAACATAAAATGAATTTATGTTTTTCCAAGCTAATTTAGTTATTTTTACAGATGAAATGGATTTTTTTGCTTTTGTATTATCTGCATTTATTGACCAATTACGGGTAAACAGATAAAACTTGTTAAAACAAGTAAGTTAATTTGAAAAGGAGGAAATAGAATGAGGACAAATACAACTGAGTGACTGACATCGTGTCGGCCTAAGTACAAAGCCGATTGCAGACAATATGATGGCGAGGCAAAACTTTGATAGAGTAAGTTTTCCAACCGTTGAGGTGAAGAGAATATTATTGAATCTGCTAATGATATAGTGAGCAGATTTTTGTTTTTCTCCTGGATTTCTGTTCTTTTCTCTAGTAATTTAGTTTGTTGACTGTAAATCAATGTTGATTTATTACATTCTTTTGTCGGAATCTCTTTTTATGTGATCTATTTTTACTGATTTTCTATTTCTGTTTGTCGTGAAAGTTGATTTCTAGTATGATAATGGAGTGATAGGGGGGAAACCCGTGAATAACGGTTCGAAAAAACAAGAAATGCTTGCTAAAATGCAAGAAAGAAAATCCGAGGTAAAAATTGTGAGAAAAATCGTTGCTATTGTAGCAATTGCTTTTGTTTTAATATCTGGGATTGTCGGTTTACTTGGTTATAGTTATGTGAAGAGTGCCCTAAAACCAGTAGATCCAGATGCAACTAAAACAATAGCAGTTGAAGTACCGATAGGCTCAACTTTAAGCTCTATTTCAACTCTATTAGAGGAAAAAGGGGTAATTAAAGATGCTCGTGTTTTTAAATATTATGCTAAATTTAAAAATGAATCCCAGTTCCAAGCAGGAAACTATGATTTAACACAAGCAATGACATTGGATGAGCTAATCGAAAGTTTAAAAACCGGGAAGGTTTATCGTACACCAGTCTTTACAATGACAATTCCTGAAGGTTTAACACTTGAACAAATTGGTAATATAGTGGAAAAGAAAACGCCTTACACTCAAAAAGAATTTATGGATTTAGTAACAAGCGATGCGTTTGTACAACAAATGAAGGCTAAATACCCTGAGCTTGTGACGGATGCGGTTTTAGCTGATAAAATCCGATATGATTTAGAAGGTTATTTATTCCCTGCAACTTATTCTTATTTTGAAGAAAAACCATCATTAGAATCCATTGTAGACGAAATGATAGGAGCAATGGACAAGGTTGTGAAAAATTACAACGATGCTCTAACTGAGAAGAAAATGTCAGTACATCAATTATTAACATTTGCTTCATTATTGGAAAGAGAAGCTACTGCTCAAACAGATCGAGAAACGATTGCGAGCGTATTCTATAACCGTATCGATCAAGGGATGCCATTACAAACAGATCCAACTGTTTTATATGCACTTGGTTCCCATAAAGATCGTGTCCTTTATAAAGATTTAGAAGTAGATAATGCCTATAATACTTACAAAAATAAAGGCTTACCACCAGGTCCGATTGCGGGAGCAGGAAAAACTTCGATTGAAGCAGTGCTTAATCCAAGTAAAACGGACTATCTATACTTCTTAGCGGATAAAAAAGGTGTCAACCACTTCTCGAAAACGTATGATGAACATTTACTGAAGGTAGATAAATATATAAAAAAAGCTGAGTAAGTACTTAAAATAGAAAAAATAAATAGTAATAATGTGGATAGAAGGAAAGAAAAATAGCTTTCCTTCTATTTTCGTGCTATTATAAATTGTGATTTTTAATCAATCCGCATGGAAAAAATTCAATCAGTCCGTTAATGCGGAATAATATACGTGGTGGCAATTGTTTCTGAGCTTATAAAAACAATTGCTCATTTTTGTATGACGAAGTACCAAGACATCACGTTTGGTCTTTTTCTTTTTGTTGCTAAATGATGAAGTACAGACAACGAGTATTGCTCGTTGCGCCTCCGGCGAATGTCACGGAATCGGAGTGGAGTTCTTAAAGGATATTAGCCTAAAATTATCGCATCGATGCGAGAACGGCTAACTGACCTGCATCGGTAAAAATGTCACGTCCTAGGCATTACCGAAATGACCGACATCGTTTCGGCCCTCATGCAGGCCTAAGCACAAAGCTGATTCCGGAAGCATTGTTTATCTGCGCAAAAGCGTAGCGACAGCGGCAATTATGCCGAGGCATAATTGATATGAGGGTGAACTAAAAAATGGAATTATCAGATGCATATATACAATCATTTATTCAACCACGTAATGAATTGCTTTTAGAGATGGAAGCATTTGCGGAGGAGAATCATGTGCCGATTATGCAACTTTCAGGCATTGATGCACTAAATCAATTGCTACGTATTCAAAATCCGTCGAAAATTTTAGAGATTGGTACAGCAATTGGTTATTCTGCAATAAGGATGGCAGAGGCTATACCAAATGTGCAAATCGTTACAATCGAACGTGATGCAGAGCGTGTTGCAAGAGCAAAGGCTTATATTGAACGTTCTACAGTATCAGATCGTATTACAGTCATTGAAGGTGACGCCTTAGAAGTGAATGATGAAGCAATTCAAACGACCTTCGATGCAGTTTTTATCGATGCTGCAAAGGGACAATATCAACGCTTTTTTGAAAAGTATGCACCTCTTGTAAAATCTGGCGGAGTTCTGTATATCGATAATATGTATATGCATGGCCTATCAGATTTGGATTTAAAAGATGTACCGCGTCGTAAGCGTACAATGATTCGCAATTTAAAAAACTTCACCGAATGGATTATGCAGCACCCTGATTATACAAGTGCGTTTTTACCAGTTGGTGATGGTTTATTATTATGTTTGAAGAGGTGACTATTATGAAAAAACCTGAATTGCTTGTTACACCGCAATCGGTGGACCATGTTAAAGCACTTTTACAGGCTGGAGCAGATGCTTTTGTCATTGGTGAACAACAATTTGGTCTGCGCCTAGCAGGAGAGTTTTCTGTGAGTGAAGTGGAAGAAGCTACAAAGCTAATTCATGCCGCGGGTAAAAAGGTTTATGTTGCGGTAAATGCGCTATTCCATAATGAAAAATTGGATGCGCTTGCCGAATATTTAAAAGAAATGCAACGTATTGGTGTTGACCGTTTAATTTATGGTGATCCAGCAGTATTAATCATCCGTCGTGAGCAAGGTGTAACAATACCGCTACACTGGAATCCGGAAACGACTGCAACGAACTGGTTTACTGCAAATTATTGGGGAAAACGCGGAGCAACTCGCGCAGTGCTTTCACGTGAACTTTCTTTAGATGAAGTGCTAGAAATTAAAGAAAATACAGAAGTTGAGATTGAGGTTCAAGTACATGGAATGACATGTATGTTCCAATCAAAACGTCCATTACTAGGCCATTATTTCTTATATCAGGATAAAGTAATGGAAATTGAAAATCGTAAGGAAAATCGCAATATGTTCCTTCATGATGATGAACGAAATAATAAATATCCAATTTATGAAGATGCTAATGGTACGCATATTTTTAGCCCAAACGATATGTGCATTATTGATGAGCTTGGTGAATTATTCGAAGGTAACATTGATGCATTGAAAATTGAGGGTGTTCTTCAAACGCCAGAATATGTGATCACAGTAACAGAAGCTTATCGAAAAGCAATTGACACATATTTTGACGAATCAGCAGATGCGTATGAAGATATTAAAGATGATTTATTAGCTAAAATTGAAGATATTCAGCCTGCCATCAGACCTCTTGATACTGGCTTTATCTTCAAGGAAACAGTTTACTAGGAGGTGGCAAGAACATGGCATTAGCATTAGAACAAAATGACAAAATCCGTGAAATTGTAGACGGTAAACGTGTCATTACAAAAAAACCAGAGCTACTTGCCCCTGCAGGTAGTTTAGAAAAATTAAAAGTAGCAGTTCATTATGGAGCGGATGCTGTATTTATTGGTGGACGAGAGTTCGGTCTCCGTTCAAACGCAGATAACTTCTCAATTGAAGAAATGCGCGAAGGTGTTGAATTCGCCAATAAATATGGTGCCAAAATATATGTTACGACAAATATTTTCGCCCACAATGAAAATATGGACGGTTTAGAGCAATATTTACAAGATATTGAATCTGCGGGTGTTACAGGCATTATTGTAGCGGATCCACTAATCATTGAAACATGCCGTACAGCTGCACCAAAGCTTGAAATTCACCTTTCTACACAGCAATCTTTATCGAACTGGAAGGCAGTGCAGTATTGGAAAGAAGAAGGCTTACATCGTGTAGTATTAGCACGTGAAGTAGGCGGCGAAGAAATGAAGCTGATGAAGGAAAAAGTCGATATTGAAATTGAGGCATTCGTTCATGGAGCCATGTGTATCGCCTATTCTGGTCGCTGTGTACTGTCAAATCACATGACTGCTCGTGACTCTAACCGTGGTGGTTGCTGTCAATCTTGCCGCTGGGACTATGATTTATATGAGCTAGAAGATGGCGAAGAAAAGGCACTTTTCGATGATAATCACGCACCTTTTGCCATGAGTCCGAAAGACTTAAAGCTGATTGAAGCAATTCCACATATGATTGAACTTGGTATTGATTCATTAAAAGTAGAAGGTCGTATGAAATCAATTCACTATGTTGCTACAGTTATTTCAGTGTACCGTAAAGTGATTGACGCTTATTGTGCTGACCCTGAAAACTTTAAAATTAAACGTGAATGGCTAGAAGAACTAGACAAATGTGCTAACCGTGATACCGCTGAAGCATTCTTCCATGATGCTCCTGGGCACGAGGAGCAAATGTTTGGTGTACATGGCCGTAAAACGACTTATGAGTTTGCTGGTTTAATTTTAGAGCATGACCCTGAAACAAAAATTGTGACAATGCAACAACGGAACTATTTTAAACCTGGCGATGAGGTAGAATTCTTTGGACCAGAAATTGATAATTTCCGTTTTACAATGGGGGAAATTTGGGATGAGGATGGCAATAGCTTAGATGCTGCACGGCACCCATTACAAATTGTTAAATTTAAATGCGATACACCATTAAAACCACATAACATGATGCGAAAGGAGAATAATTAATGGTAGCAAAGCGTCCAGTCGTCATCGGAATTGCTGGTGGTTCATGTTCGGGAAAAACGAGTGTGACACGTGCTATTTATGATGTTTTCCGCGATCATTCAGTAGTAGTAATTGAACAAGATTTTTATTATAAAGACCAAAGTCATTTAACGTTTGAGGAGCGTTTAGGTACAAACTATGACCATCCGTTAGCGTTTGATAACGATTTGTTAATTGAACACATAAAAAAATTATTGGTCCGCCAATCAATTGAAAAGCCGGTATATGATTATGTGCAGCATACAAGAGCAAAAGAAGTTATTCATGTAGAGCCTGTAGATGTTATTATACTAGAAGGTATTTTAGTGTTAGAAGATGCAGATTTACGTGATTTAATGGACATTAAATTATTTGTAGATACGGACTCAGATTTACGTATTATTCGTCGTATAATGCGTGATATAAAAGAGCGTGGACGCACTACGGATTCTGTAATCGACCAATATTTATCGGCAGTGCGTCCAATGCATAATCTGTTTATTGAACCGACGAAACGTTATGCCGATATTATTATTCCAGAAGGCGGGGATAATGAGGTTGCGATTGATTTAATGGTAACTAAGATTAAAACTATCCTTGAAACCGACAACGTATTGTAATAAGATAGAGTGGTATTGACAATATTTACATGCATATCTGTACATATTTCAGAAAGGCATGCATACTATTAGGTCAAAGAGTAATTTGAAACCGTTTAAAAATAATAAAATTCGATTAAGTGCATCCACTAAGCCACTTAATCGAGTTTTATGTTTTTATATTGACGAAAACAAGGAGTGAAGAACTTTGGCAAATGAAAAACAGTACCCAATGACAGCTGAAGGTAAAAGAAAATTAGAAGAAGAATTAGTGAAATTAGAAACGGAAACACGTAAGGAAATCGTAGAACGTATTAAAATTGCTCGTGATTTCGGGGATCTTTCTGAAAATGCTGAGTATGATTCTGCAAAAGAAGAACAAGCCTTTTTAGAAGGTCGAATTTCTACATTAAAATCTATGATTCGTAACGCAGTTATTATTTCTGAGGACGAAACAGACAACAGTGTAGTATCACTAGGGAAAACGGTTACATTTGTAGAAGTTATTAATGGGAAACCATCAACAGATGAGGAATCGTATACAATTGTTGGTTCGGCTGAGGCAGATCCAATGGAATTCCGTATTTCAAATGAATCACCAATTGCGAAAGGCTTACTAGGCCGTGCTGAGGGCGAAGAAGTTGTTGTACAAACACCTGGTGGTGAAATGAAAGTTAAAATTATTTCAATAAAATAATTTTGGTACAAGCAGTTAGCTTATCTTTAAGGAGAGCTAGCTGCTTTTATCTTCTGCATTGTCTGTTCGAAAGAGAGAGCAATAACAATAACAACAATATACGCCAAGTGGAAATTAATCTTGATTTAAACATCTATGTAAGTATTTAAATCAAGGGAAAAAACTATGGGGAAATAAGTCAAGATAGTTATATTTTTCTCTCTGAAAAAATATATGAGCACAATTATTTTGCAAGTACTGTTGAACTTGATAGAATATTGGCTAGAGAGGGGGAGACTTCATGAGTGAACGAAAAACTCGAAGCAGTCGTCATTTGCAGCCATCTCGTAATAAAAAGCTAGATAAACTATTGAATGTTTTAATTGGTATTGTCGTGATATTAATTATTATAACAGCAACATTTGTGTTTAAATGGCAGGATGATGCAGGAAAAGCTGAAAAAGACGAGCCAATACAGGAGCAGAAGAACGATAAAAAAGATGTGAAGGAAGAGCCTTCTAAAGAGCAAAAAAATGATGAATCAGTTCAGGAGGAAAAACAAGCAAAGGAAGAGCCAACAGACGAATCTCAACCATCTAAACAGGACTCTACTACAGAAACTACTTCAGACAATCCAATTGTTGACAAGGTCATAACAAATAAAAATTGGGAACCTACACCTACAACACAAACAGGTCAGCATGTGTCTTCTTACGATGAGAAATCTGTAGACTGGGCTGAAAAGGTAGCAACGGTTGCGGCCGTTACAGGCATCGAAAAGGACAATATGATTATTTGGCGTATGGGGAACAATGGTAGCGCTAATTCGGCTATTGCAACAGTTTCAACGAATGATAAGACAAAAATGTATCGTGTTAGCATGGAATGGGTTGACAACGAAGGCTGGACACCAGTAAAACTTGAACAACTAAATACATTAAACGGCGCCTATTGACGAAAATAATTCATTTTATTATTTTTAATAGAGTTGAATATAGAAGGGAAGTAACAAAAGAAATGAAAATTGCAGTAATTGGCGCAATGGAAGAGGAAGTTGAGCTTTTACGAGCATCATTAGAGCAAGCAAAAAGCACAACAATCGCAGGCAGTGAGTATACAACAGGAACTTATAAAGGGAAAGAGGTAGTTTTATTAAAAAGTGGTATTGGTAAAGTGAATGCCGCAATGTCAACTACTATTCTATTACATGAATTTAAGCCTGACGTAGTCATTAATACGGGCTCTGCCGGAGGCTATGATGAAACTCTTGAAGTTGGCGCAGTCGTTATTTCAGATGAAGTTCGTCATCATGATGTAGATGTCACGATTTTCGGTTATGAAATGGGGCAGATGGCTGGTATGCCAGCAGCTTATAAATCGGATGAAAAACTTATGAAAGTTGCTGAAGAGGCTGTAAAAGCTGTTGGAGAGCACCAATATGGTATTGGTTTAATTTGCTCAGGTGATGCCTTTATGAATGATCCTGTTCGTGTAGAAGCTGTCCGTCGTCATTTCCCGCAAATGAAGGCAGTAGAGATGGAAGCAGCGGCAGTTGCACAAGTATGTTATCAATTTGGTACGCCATTTGTTGTTATTCGTGCTTTATCAGATATTGCTGGAAAAGAATCGAATCTTAGCTTCGATGAGTTTTTACCAGTAGCTGCAAAGCATTCAACACAAATCGTACTAAAAGCTATCGAATCATTATAAGTCTAATAATTTAGTGAAATAAACTACACAAAATAGTCAAAATGAGTGGCTTTTAGTGTGAGAAAAATCACAGTTTACACGTTTCACAAATGCTAAACTGTTGTTAATTAAATCTCTTCATTTCTAGATGGGAGGCATTCATAATGCTATTTTTAACAGCAGGTGTAGTTATTATAACAATGTTACTCGGTACACTTATTTCAGTAGAACTATCAGAATCTGCAGAATAAAAAAATCTCTTGCGATTTTAAATCGCAAGAGATTTTTTTTCTTCATTAGTTACGCAAACTTGCTAAGGATTGGGCTTATTACTAAATTTAGGGATGATGTTTAGTAAAAAAACGTATGCTTTGTGTAGAAGTGATTGGGCGACTCTTTAGGGATTAATGTCACAGATAAGACCTTGGATCGCGCAGGTAGGGAACAAAGTCCATCGTGTCTTGTAACAACGCCTCTGTGATTAACCTCCTGTTGTTGTTGCTGCCTCGCTTTCGCACAAAACATCTATTTATCCGAAGTATCTCATCAGACGCCCCTGAGAGTGCATTCAGTTGGAACGGAAATCAACTTTACGTTATGGTGATTTGCCAAAGGGGTACTTTTGTAACAAAAAATACAAGATTAATTGCACAATAAAGTAATGAGGTTGTTGAATTTTTATAAGTATCAATTTACAATATATTACTCAATTATCTTTTGATCTCGTTTATATAATTGATAGAGTTTAATAAGTGCTCGTTTTTCAATGCGAGATACATAACTACGAGAAATATTTAAACGTGCAGCGATTTCTTTTTGCGTAAGTGCATCTTGCTGGTTTAGACCATAGCGGAGTGTAACAATTTCGAGTTCACGTTCGTCAAGCATATGCAAATAATGATATAGTTGTGCAACATGCTCTTTATGTTCAAGTTTTTCTGTTGCACTTTCTTCATCGCATTGTAAAAGATCTCGTATTTGTAGTGCATTACCATCTTTATCTGTACCGATTGGCTCAAATAAGCTAACATCTTTTTGCACTTTTTTCTGTGTACGCAGATGCATTAAAATTTCATTTTCGATACAACGGGCGGCATAAGTGGCAAGACGGGTTTTTTTGTCAGGAGTATAACTTTCAACGGCTTTCATCAGACCAATAGTACCAATGGAAATATAATCATCAAGTTGTTCATGTTTTGGGTGGAATTTTTTCACAACGTGTGCGACGAGTCTCATATTGCGTTCAATTAGATCAAGACGCGCTTGCTCATCACCGCCTAAAAATCGTTCAATACAAGCAGCTTCCTCTTCTTTTGAAAAGGGTTTATGGAATGTTTGCCCCTTTAAATAGCCAAGTAACGCTGGGATCTCAAGCCATAACTGCAACATAGATGTAAAAATTCCGCTCATTGAATGATTTCATCCTTTCCCCATTTTTCGACAGTATATGTTATAAAACTGTGTTAAATGAAAAAAAGTGCAACAGCAAATGCGCTGTTACACTTTTTTTAACGAAATTGTACTAATCATTAGTAATGCTAGTATGGGGAATAGGAAAAGATAAAATGCCGGGTGGAACGTATTAGATGCAAAATACGTTAAAGTTAAGATCGTACCTGCCGCTGTAATTGGTAACCCTGTAAAATAGCCGTTTGCTTCAGTAATATTGAAACGAGCCAATCTCATCGCACCGCAGATGATGTATAGTACTGTCATCGTCATGCCGACGAAACCAAAGTCGACTAAGACAACTTTATACATTAATAATGCAGGCGCTACACCAAATGATATAATATCACTCATAGAATCTAATTGTTTACCTAGATCAGACACTTGTCCGAGTGCTCTAGCTACCTTCCCATCATAACGATCAAGAAGGGCTGCAATAAAGATAAACAAGACACTGAAGCTATAGTATTCGTGTAGTGTAGCCATTATGGCCGCGCCGCCGAAGGACATATTACTGATTGTGATAAAGTTTGCTGCTTGCGATTTCATTTTCTTAACCGTGGTATCCACCAACTTGTGATAAAAAAACAAGGGGGATCACTCCTTTGCACTTAAGATATTGTACCATTATACTTCGAATGCGAAAAAATTGACAGTCTAAATTAATCGATAGGGGTTTTGTTTTATGAAAGAAAAACTATATCAACGCTTGATTGAATTAACAAATGGCAAGCAATCCTCCCATCTTTTGCAATCTATTGCAAAAGCAAAGTGGAGTAAACGAATTATTCCTAGTTACATGAAAGTATACGACATTAATCTTGAAGAGGTTTCAAAACAACAACAACAATTTTCAAGTTTACATGATTTTTTTACAAGAGAGCTTTTAAAAGATGCACGTCCAATTGAACAAAATCCCACTACTTATGTAAGTCCAGTGGATGCCAAAGTGGAATCCTTCGGACGTATCGAATGGGATATGACATTTCATGTAAAGGGTAAGCCTTATGCTTTACATGATTTACTCGGCAATGCAGAACGTGCTTCACAATATGCAGATGGACATTTTATCGTGTTTTACTTGAGTCCTGCAGATTATCACCGTATTCATAGCCCGATTGATGGGGAAGTGCTAAGACAATATACACTTGGCCAAAAATCTTATCCTGTTAACCAGCTCGGTCTTACATACGGTAAAAAACCTATTTCACACAATTATCGTTCAGTAACAGAGCTTAAAGTCGCGAATGATCAGCAAATAGCGTTTATTAAAGTTGGTGCTACCTTTGTAAACTCTATTATGCTCACTAATACAACAACACAGTGGCATAAGGGGGAAGAAGTCGGATATTTTTCATTCGGCTCAACAGTCGTTATGCTGTTTGAAAAGGATGCTATAGAATTTACGGAAAATGTTGTACAAGGAAGCCCAATTCGAATGGGTGAAGCTTTCGCAAATATGCTATAATGGTCGAATAATACGTTTAGATTAGGGGTCGCTATTTTGTATAATTTTTTATTACCAGATGAATTTGTCACGAGTATTTATGAAATTACGCCGGAAAAGCTTCAAGACTTAGGTATTAAAGGGATTATTACGGATTTAGATAATACGCTTGTGGAATGGGACCGTGCAGATGCAACGGAAGAGCTTATTATTTGGCTGCGCATTATGAAAGAATCAGGCATTCGTGTAATAATTGCGTCGAATAACAAAGAGGCGCGTGTTAAACAATTTGCTGAGCCATTAGGTATTCCTTATATTCATAAGGCGAGAAAGCCACTTCGTAATGCCTTTTATAGTGCAATTGTTCAATTGGGGCTACGACCACAGGAGGTAGTAATGGTAGGAGACCAGCTACTAACAGATGTAATGGGCGCAAATCGCTTAGGTTTGCATACGGTACTAGTAAAACCAGTTGCACAATCAGATGGGCTCGTAACAAAATTCAACCGCTTTATTGAGCGTCGTGTGTTCAATAATTTAAAACGAAAAGGAATCACTACTTGGGAGGAAAAAGAATGAACGAAATGCCAAATTGTATTGGCTGTGGTACAACAATTCAAACAGAAGATAAAACAGCAGTTGGGTATGCACCCCCATCATCATTGGAAAAAGACGTGGTCATTTGCCAACGTTGCTTCCGTTTGAAAAATTATAATGAAATTCAACCAGTGTCATTAACAGATGACGACTTTTTACGCATTTTAAACGGTCTTGGAACACAGCAAGGCTTAATCGTAAAAATTGTTGATATATTTGACTTCAATGGGAGCTGGCTACCAGGACTTCACCGCTTCGTAGGTAAAAATCCTGTGTTATTAATCGCGAACAAAGCCGATTTATTACCGAAATCTGTGAAACCGAAAAAAGTGATTAATTGGCTAAAACGTGAAGCAAAGGCTCTCGGTCTACAACCTGTAGATGTACTTCTAGTGAGTGCCCATAAAGGTAAAGGGATGGCCGAAGCAATGGAAGCCATTGATGAGTACCGTAATGGACAAAATGTGTACGTTGTAGGTTGTACAAATGTTGGGAAATCCACGTTCATTAATCGCATTATCAAGCAGGCTACTGGTGAAGGTGAGATTATTACAACTTCTCATTTCCCAGGTACCACTTTAGATATGATTGAAATTCCATTAGATGATGGTAGTGCATTATATGACACACCGGGAATTATTAATCACCATCAGATGGCACACCATATTGATGCAAGCGAATTAAAATATATTATGCCTAAAAAAGAAATAAAGCCAAAAGTGTATCAACAAAATGCTGGACAAACATTATTTATTGGCGCCCTTGCTCGTTTTGACTTTATTCAAGGAGAACGCTCGGCATTTACGGTACACGTGGCAAATGACTTGCCAATACACCGAACAAAGCTTGAGAAGGCAGATACATTGTATGCAGAGCATAAGGGTGAATTGCTAGCACCTCCAACTGCTGAATTTATCGAACAGCTACCGCCATTAGTGCGTCATGAGTTCTCTATTAAAGAAGCGAAAACAGATGTTGTCTTCTCTGGTCTTGGATGGATTACTGTGCAGCATGCCAATGTAGTTGTTGCGGCTTATGCCCCAAAGGGTGTACAAGTTTCAATTCGTCCATCACTAATTTAGGATGTATAAGTAGAGAAGAGGGATTAGGAAATGAAGAAATGGTTTGCAGTTATGGGTGATCCGATTGAGCATTCAAAATCCCCAGCGATGCATAATGCTTGGTTCGGGGAAATGTCGATAGATGCAACGTATATTCCAGTGCATGTGTCTTCTGAAAATTTGGAGTCAGCGGTTGCTGGCCTGAAAGCATTAGGTGCTAGTGGCTGGAATATAACCATCCCACATAAAACAGCGATCATTCCTTATTTAGATGAGCTAGATGAGTTGGCAAAAAAAATGGGAGCTGTCAATACGGTTGTCCGAACAAAAGAAGGAACATTAAAGGGCTATAATACAGACGGTGTTGGTTTTGTACGTTCGCTAGAAGAAGCGGTTGGTAAGTCACATAAAGACAAGCCAGTTCTTCTAATTGGTGCGGGCGGTGCTGCTCGTGGTATTGCTTTTGCCATGCAACAGCAAGGTTATACGAATTTAACCATTGCAAACCGTACAGTGGCAAATGCCCAAGCAATTGTCGATGAAATGGGTGTAGGTCATGCCATTTCTTTAGCGGAGGCTGAGGAATTATTAGCTGATTTCAGCATTTTAGTGCAAATGACATCGGCTGGACTTGCTACGGGTAATTTTTCAATGCCATTTTCCTTAGAACGACTTGCAAAAGGCGCAATTGTGGCCGATATTGTGTATAATCCATTAATGACGCCTTTTTTAAAAGCGGCTGCGGAAAAAGGAGCAACCGTCGTGACGGGTCTTGGAATGTTCGTTCACCAAGGGGCTATTGCTTTTGAGCATTGGCTTGGTGAATACCCAAATACAAATTCAATGATTGCGCAATTAAAGGCGCAATTAGGAGGAAACTAATTTTTATGTTAACAGGTAAACAGAAACGTTTTTTACGTGCAGAAGCACATCATTTAACACCGATTTTCCAAGTAGGAAAAGGCGGCGTTAATGACGAAATGACAAAGCAAATCCGTGAAGCATTAGAAGTACGAGAGTTGATTAAAGTACGTATTTTAGATAACTGTGAAGACGATAAACATGAAGTTGCAGAAGCACTTGCTAAAGGTGCTCATGCAGAGCTTGTGCAATTAATTGGACTAACAGTTGTTTTATATAAAGAGTCACGCAATCATAAAAAGATTGCATTACCAAAAGCAACGAAATAAGGTGAGACGATGAAAAAGGTCGGTTTACTGGGAGGTACATTTAATCCACCACATAATGGACATTTAATGATGGCTAATGAAGTACTGCATGCATTAGAGCTTGATGAAGTTCGCTTTATGCCTAATGCGTTGCCACCACATAAGTTCGCACGTCATGATGCTAGCGATAAGGAACGCCTTGAAATGGTAAAGCGTGCAATAAGTCCATACCCGTATTTTTCTGTCGAGTCGTATGAGGTGGAGAAGGGTGGCGTATCCTATTCATATAAGTCACTTTCTGCAATGTGCATAAGAGAGCCTAATGTGAAGTTTTACTTTATCATTGGAGGCGACATGATTGATTCGCTTCATACATGGTACTGTATTGATGAATTAGTGAAGCTTGTGCAATTTGTAGGAGTAAAGCGTCCAGGAACAGTGGCCACTACAGAGTATCCTATAGTAATGGTGGAAGCTCCCCAAATCGATTTATCGTCCACACTGATTCGTGAACGACTTGCCACTGGAGGAACGGTTACTTTTTTACTGCCTGAAGCGGTAGAGACGTTCATACGAGAGGAAGGTCTATATGGAACGCGAACAGTACTTAGCGGCGATTAAGCCACGCATGCCTGAGAAGCGCTATATTCATACCATTGGTGTAATGGAAACAGCGATCGAGCTAGCAATATTATATGGCGAGGATGAAAAAAAAGCTGAAATAGCTGCCATCCTTCACGATATTGCGAAATATGCAGATATCGAATGGATGGAGAAAATCGTCCGTGATGAAAAATTAGATGCTCGCCTTATTGGCTGGGGTAGTGAATTACTGCATGGTCCAGTAGGTGCATATATTGCAGAAAGCGAATTTGGCATTACGGATGAGGATATGTTAAATGCTATTCGTTTTCATACTACAGGACGCGTAGGCATGAGCCGTCTAGAAAAAATTATTTTTGTTGCAGATATGATAGAACCTAATCGTAAATTTGATGGGGTTGATCGTCTGCGAAAAAAGGCAAAGAAAAATTTGGATAAAGCGATGAGTGCTTGTGTGCGCCATACATTGGCATTTTTAATTGACACAAAGCAACCAATTTATCCATTATCAATAGAATGTTACAACGATATGATGAAAAGAGAGGACAGTGAAGGATGACTTCAACTTTATTACAAGCAGCTTACAAAGCAATTGACGACAAACATGGTGAGGATATTGTCGTTTTAAATATGCAAGGCATTTCACTTTTAGCAGATTATTTTATTATTGCTCATGGTAATTCTGATCGCCAAGTGCAAGCAATCGCACGTGAATTACAAGAGATAGCAGAAAAAGAGGGCTATGAAATTCGCCGTGTAGAAGGCTTTGATGCAGCGCGCTGGGTTCTTGTAGATCTTGGAGATGTAGTAGCGCATGTATTCCATAAAGATGAACGCGCTTATTATAACTTAGAGCGTCTATGGGGCGATGCACCGCAACTAGACATGCCAGAGGCTTAAGTGTGACTAGTTACGAACGATTTGCACACGTGTATGATGAGCTGCAAACCGATATCCCATACAATCTTTATGTGGATTGGGTTTTGCAGCATGCACCGAGCAGTCAATTCCCAAATCTTTTAGATATCGGCTGTGGTACAGGTGTGCTTGGCCTGCTGTTTGCGCAGGCAGGCTACAAGGTGAGTGGAATTGACTTGTCTGAAAATATGCTCTCAATTGCCGCAGAGCGCTTTGCTGATGCAGGATTACATGTTCCTCTCTATTGTCTGTCGATGGATGAATTAGAGGGCTTTGAGGCGCTTGACGTTGTAACGATAGCTATTGATTCGTTGAATTATGTAGTGGAAGAAAAAGCGGTTTATTCAACATTAGAACGTATTTATGGTGCTTTACGAGATGGAGGCCAGCTGTTTTTTGACGTACATTCATTATTTAAAATGAATGATATATTTTTAGACGGACCGTTTACGTATGACGATGGTGATATTAGCTATGTGTGGCATACGGAACCAGGCGATTTCGAACATTCCGTTGTCCACCAAATGACGTTTTATGTGCGTGATGCTGTGAGTGATCTGTATGAACGCTTCGACGAGGAGCATAGCCAACGCACATTCTCAATTGAGCAATATATGGCGTGGCTTCAGGAAATTGGCTTTAACCATGTAGAAGTAACAGCAGATTTTACAGATGAAAGCCCTGAATATGAAAGTGAACGTATTTTTATCCGTGCGGTAAAATAGTAAAACAGCTTGCTGGTACAAACCAGCGAGCTGTTTTTGCTTTTCATTGCCGAAGATCACTTAAATCTTCAATAGGAATTAATTCCACACTTTCGGGCAAATTTAAAAGCTTCTTTTGTTGGATAAAAGCTTTTTCATCTATATAATTGTCATTCCACCAAATATCTGTTATTTTCGGAGGCACATAGTTATAATTATTTACATTACCCTTTACCTCTCCTTGCCCATCTACCAGTTCTTCTCCATATATGCAAATTTGATGTGCAGATAACTGCTAAACCTGCACAACCAACTAATATCAATAGCATAATTGAAATTATGACGAAAAGTATTTTATTATCAAATGAATCCCCTTAACTAAAATCAATGACTATTTTTTTCAAAAAAGTGTCTACCCAATTAAAAGGAGCTGAAATTATGTGGCATTTAACAATGCAAGTTAAAAAAGCATATGAAAATGCGATGAGACTATTTATTTACGAATCAGAGGAGGCGTGGACAGATTACCTTGCCTATGCAAAGGAAAATGATATTGATCCATATAAGGAAAAGAAGCAAGAGTTAGATGTAATACGTGATAGTTTAATGAGCTATTTACCACTGCGATTCCATACATATATTTTAGATAGTACGTTGAATACACCAAATGTTCCTAAACATGTACGTGAAGATTTTTTACGATGGAGAAATGAACAGGAGCAGCTATTTGAAAATATTCTCGATGCGGCATATGAGGAAAAGCAGAAAACGTTAGCTTATATGAAATCAAAGGCAAGAGAGGTCTTTGAGCAAAGTCTTCATGATGCAAAAGTAGTTAGTATTCGCCGTACGGCTACTCAAGTTGTACTAACACTTGATATGGCAGGAGGCTTTACTGCAAAATCAATCATTTATTTAACGTTTAACAATATTAAAAGTGAGTTAGGTCAAGTAGTTCCAAAGCAGTTTTATATTTATGATGAGCTCAGAAAAACAGCTAATGGTTTTGCACTTCGCGTTATTTTGGATTGCCCAGAGGTAGAGTGGACGATTGAAGCAGAGGAGCTAGACGCTGAATTTTATTATCGTCCAAAAACATATAGTGACTTTGCTGAAAGTGGTAATTTTGCTGCATATGTTCAAACATTACAGCTAGAGAACGGCTTAATCTTTATTACGCCGCAATGTAAAAAGCAAGTGGTTGGGCTTCAGCACCATGCACCGTTTTTAATTTTTGAAGATAGTCATTTAAATGAAAATGAACATGGAGTTTTTGTAGATTCAATACGTGTGGCAGACAAGTTAGAAGATTGTATTCATTTTTTACATACAGATACATATGAAGATCCGTATGCCCACTTTAGTGAGCCAATACCAATACAGGACTTGGAAGAAGCGGCTCTTGGTACAGATTTAGAGTTAAAGGTTCGCGCTTGGAATACGATGTACGCCAATCCAGTACAGCTCACGGAGAAGATTAATCAAATATTAATGCAGATGAATCCCGCTCAAGGGGGGGATATGATGCAATATGTATTTATCCGCCATTTTTACAATGAGGGAATTTTAACGGCTGAGCTACAAGCGAAATTTAATGACATCTTAACAGAATAACGCTTGTAGAAAATAATGAAGAAAAGTGCCACACTGTCCAATAGGCAGTGTGGCACTTTTATGACCATAAAAATATTAGTGACGGATAGAACGTCAGAAAAAGAGTTCTTCACCAAAATGTTTCCAGAAAGCAACACATTGTGTTCACCTCCACATTAAGATGAGTGGCAACCTTACTAAAGTCTAGGGTCGACAGGATCACTTTCGAGTGCTAATGTCCCGAGTACACATTCATGAATACGAGCAGTCGATTCCCCTTTAACAAAACGTTCTATTCCTTCTAGTCCGAGCGCGAATTCACGCAATGCATGCTTCATTTTCTTACTTGGATTACGTTCCTTCAGTTTCATTAAATGTGAAGGCTCTAAATAGTCCATACCATAAATAATTCGTAAATACTCACGACCACGTACTTTAATTGCGGGCTGAATGAGCTTACCATTATATTTTGTGACAAATATTTCAGGTTTAATAACAATACCTTCATGACCAGCAGCAGTCATTTCCTCCCACCAAGTAATGATCTCTTGTTCAGAAGCTTCATCCGTAATGACTTTAAACTCTGTTTCAATAAATAATGTTGAATTTTTGGCAAATAGTCGATTCATTTCCATATGCCATATATGCGGTTTATGGAAAAACGTTTCCGAACTATGTGCTAATACATGGAAGGGCGCAATTTGAATAGCTGAAGCATCTTGGACATCCCAGCAATAATTTTGGTAAACAGTTGAAAATCGTTGTGCATTTTCAAGTAACCCTTTATACTCCTGAAGCCATTCTGAAACATCGATTTGTACTGTGTCACGTAGTTTCTCCATAAGCTTTGTGCGGTCCATTAGAGCTTGCTCAGCTACATGTGCATACTGTTGATCGATTAGTTGTTGCGCTTTTAAGTTCCAAGGTAAAATTTCTGCATCGAGTAGTACGAAATTTGTATTAAAATGTTCGAAATAATTTTTCTCTATTAATTCTGTATGAAGTTGTTGCAAAATTTTTTGTTCCGTCTCTTTATCGAAAAACCGTCTTCCTGCTCTAGTTGTAATGATACCAAGTGTTTCTGTATCAACGTATTCCTTTGCAATAAGCGCATCTTTAAACAGTAAAAGAACAGCGCGACTGCCCATATGTTTTTTCTCGACAATCATTGTCTGGACACCGTGCTTTTTATAATAGGCAAATGCCTCAGAAGGGTGTTCCAACGTATCTGCTAACGAAGATGTTTGTGGTGTTGGGCTCATCGTAGGTGGAATATAAACTAGCTGTTCTAACGGCAGTGCATAATGAGAAACACTGTCGATGGCTGCCTTTGCATGAGCACCGCCTATTTGTACATTGTTAAAGTAGGCAGTTTCCACTGTGAATCCTTCTAAAAATGCCCCGATGTTTGGTGGTGCAAAACGTTGCGCTTTTGCCTCAAGTAGAGGATTTCGTTCGATACCGGCATAGTTTTTATACGCCTTCACAAACTCAATTGTCTTTTCAGGGTAGCGAAAAGCAGTTAGCTGACCCCCAAAAACAACACCTTGATCAATATTCAACGTATTATTTTGCTTTAACGGATTAATTTTAGGATCATGCCCCCAAATAATAAGCTGTGATGTTTGATGCTCTATAAACCAATCATTACGAATAGGTTTCCCAGATTTATCTTGCCCCTGAACATCACCGTAACGACAGAAATCAGAAATCCTTGTCGATTGTTTGCCTATATAACGGTCACGGATACCTGCGTGTGTAACAACAGCTGAAGAAATGCCATTATTCACTAGCAAATAGTGAGAGGGAGCAGCAAGTAAACATTTTGCGAGACGAGCTTTTAAGGCATTTGTTTTCTCCGCTCCGTAATCTTCTTCATAAGCATTAAATTCAGCTTCAACTAGTTCATCCCCATGATGTAATGTTACTTTGCGTCCATCTAACCAACGAGCTATTTTCCAGCCATGATTACTGTCAGTCATATAGGCAAGTCCACGCTCTATATGGCGATCAAAGAAGTCCATCGTTGCAATTGATTTTGGTCCTCGGCTCATAATATCTCCAACTGAAACAAAGCGTCGACCTTGTGGATGAATATAGTAACCTTCCTCATTTTCTTCGTAGCCTAGCTTACCAAGTAATTCGATAAATTCATTAAAGCAGGCATGAATATCACCAATAATATCAAGCCCAGCTTCTACATTTAACAGTAGCGGTGACTTTTGTCTTGATAATGTTAGTCCATCTGTGTCTGTCACAATATAGGTTTTTGTAAACGACTCTTTTTTAATAAATCGTTTTTCTGCTTTTAATAAACGTGCCTGCTGTTTAATACGTTTACTACCTCTTGGGTCTTTACGCAAAGTATCTCGATGTAACAATTCATCAAGAGGAATGTCCAATACAATTGCACTAACCGGAACATGTAGTTTTTTTCCAAGTGAAATATATTTTTGACGTTCCTCTGATTGTAAATGTGTAGCATCAACAAAGGTACATTTATTTAATGAGCTTCTAGCCTCTAATACGCGTTCCATAACTGCAAAGGCTTGTGCTGAAATAGCTAAATATTCATCATACAATAAATCCGCTTCTTCCTTCGAATGATGTTGAAAATCGATATAATCTGTATCTGAAACAAGTGTCCGATAAGCATCAGAGCTAATAATTTCAGAAGGAGCAAGCATACCTGTATTAACCCATTGTTGTAAAAGAGTAGATTTTCCACTATTGGATGGACCGATTAGCAGAACAATCCCTGCATGTGGAATCTTGATGTTCATACATTCTCCTCCTTTTTCGTATAAATGCACATTTGGGTTGGTTGTCCGTAAATATCATGTTGATCGCCGATGCCAGTAAATGAAAGCTCATATTGTTCGTTGTGATTCATCGCATGACACCACTCTTGAAATTGTTGGCGTGTCCATTCAAATCGGTGATCATCATGACGCATTTCATCCAATTTGTAAATAGCATTGTATTCGGCATTTGGTGTTGTCACAATTAATGTCTGAGGACTATATTGAGTTAAAATCAACTCCATTATTTTAGGTAATCGTTCTTCATTAATATGTTCAATGACTTCACATAAAACAATGACGTCTTTATGTTCTAATCGAGCATCGTAATAAAATAGCGAGCCCCATGTAGGTTTTGGGGTTACAAATGCATCCTCTAAGCCTTCAAAACGCTTGATTGCTTTTTTCATTGCAGCTTCACTTGGTTCAACCGCAAGCAACTCGTCAATTCCTTTAACGTAGGCAAGTAAACTTGAAAGCTTTCCTTCACCAGAACCAAAATCAACAATTGATGATTTTCGAGGTAGATTATTAATGGTTTCAACAATTTTTTCGTAGCGTAATGTATTGAGTGACCGCGTTCCATTTTGTGGTGCTGTGTTTCCATTATATAAATGGGAGAAGCGTAGAGCTTTTTTAAAAATAAATTCTTTCATTGGATGTGTATCTAACCAGCCTTCTCCGTATCGTTTAAGCTTATCAACTTCCAACTCATCGATAAAGTAGTGCTTATAATCATCTAAAACGGGGATCAGTACAAAGAGATGCTGTAGTGCTTGTTGTAGCGTAATGTCCGCAGATAATGTAAGAAAACGTGCGCGATGGTCGTTACTCAAAGCTTCAATGTTTACAGTATATCCAAGAGGCTGAAACAATTCATGTATAGCTTCATTTGTCATAGCTGAAGCGATTGGACCGAATTCAAATGAAAATGAAAATGCTTGAGCTACAAATTCAATATATTGTTCTTTTGGTTTACCATTTAACGCAGTACCTAAAGCAGAACGGATAAGGGATAAAAAAATACTACTAGCGGCGAATTCACGGTCATTAATATAATGTGTAATATCAAGTGCATTGTCATTTTGAACAAGTGCGAGTGCATTTGGTGTAACAAATATTGTCACAACAAGACTTGTTTCAGAAAGCTCGTGATAAACAAGTCGAACTAAATGATCCTTTACGCGCCGTTCATATAAATTATTCGGATTTTTTGATAGTAAGTAGGAGATAGCTTTTACATTTTCTCCCTTTGCCTGTATTGTTAGCTGCATATTATTCCTCCATTCAGTACGCAAAGGCATAATGTGTCTTTTTTATTGTGGTTCATCACTAAAAGTGATAGATGACATTTTTTTAATATATGTGCTGTAAATTAGTCGTTTTGGTGGTGACCTTTATGATTCCAATAATAACATGATTTCACAATATTATGTCAGTGTCATAATAAGCAAAGGGCAGGTGCCTTCGTTTTTGATAATTTATCTTTTCAACGCAAGAAGGATATTGTAAGATGAAATAGACTCCATATGATTACCTTTTGCAAAGGAAAGGATGTTATTAGATGATCCAATCTTTTTGGCAAAAGTACAAGAAAAGTATGTTGCTCCCCGGCATACTAGTAATCAGTGGATTTTGTTACTTCTTTTTTTCGAAATCTGACTCTTCACCTCCCCAAGAAGAGCTCATCGAAACAATCCAACCTATTGAACAACATGAAATAAAAGAATCTATTGATGAAGCGGTCATACAACAGGTATTTGTTGATATAAAGGGTGCTATTATGTATCCAGGTGTCTATGAGCTACAGACTGACCAGCGAATTATAGATGCAGTACAGCTTGCAGGAGGCTATACGGAGAATGCTGATACGCTACTCATTAATCATGCACAAAAAGTTGAGGATGAGATGGTTATTTACATTCCTTTAAAGGGTGAACAGCCTAACGATATTACTTCTAATATGTTGACGATGTCTACTAGCGGAGCAGCACAAGGTGACAACGGTGTAAAAGATCAAAAAGTGAATTTAAATAAAGCAGATGAAGCTGCACTTTCGACATTATCAGGTATTGGTCCATCAAAGGCGAAAAGCATTATTTCGTATCGTGAGGAGCATGGTGGCTTTACAACAATTGAGGACTTAAAAAAAGTGAGTGGTATTGGCGAAAAAACGTTTGAGAGACTGAAGGATTTTATTACCGTTAAGTAATGACAGGAAATTTTGGGATATTGACGTTTCTTTTCAAAAAGGGCTACACTATAGTATAAAAAGAGCAAAACGAACAGCTTTTAAATTTATGGAGGTAGTCATATGGAGCGAATTACTTGGGATCAATTTTTTATGGCGCAAAGCCATTTACTTGCATTACGTAGTACATGTACAAGGCTTGCAGTAGGAGCAACTGTCGTTAGAGATAAACGAATTATAGCAGGTGGTTATAACGGTTCAATTACAGGTGATGAACATTGTATTGAAAAAGGCTGCTATGTTGTGGAAAACCATTGTGTGCGTACAGTGCATGCCGAGATGAATGCACTGCTACAATGTGCTAAATATGGTACGCCTACAAAAGGTGCAGACTTATATGTTACGCATTTCCCGTGTCTACCATGTACGAAATCTATTATTCAAGCAGGTATTGAACGAGTGTATTACGCTACTGATTATAAAAATAACCCTTATGCACAAGAACTATTTGTAAAAGCAGGTGTAGAGGTTGTACACGTTCCGTTTGATGAACGTAAAATTGACTTTTTAAGCGACGAAAAATTAGCCTTGTACATAGACATGCTAAACGAGCTTCGTGAGAGTGGTATGCCTGCAGAAAAATTGCTCCCTTATGAACAGAAGGTGAGTGCATTATTTGGCAAAAAGCTTTAAAGCATAAATGGATTTACGTAGCACTAGCTGTACTTGTTGCTTCAATAGCGGCACACAAGTCAGCTTGGCTACTCACTATTCTTTTACTTTTTGCGTTATGGCTTAAATGGAAAGGTGAAAGGCATTTAATTTCAGCGCTTGTTATAGCCTTTGGATTTCTTTCTTATTTCTTCATCGTAACATTTCAACTGACGGAATCTTCCCCTCTACCGTCAACATTCTCCATAACTTGGTCGAGTGAATATAAAATAAATGGTCAAAAGCTTAGAGGCTTTGTTAAAACTGAAACAGGTGAGAAGCTGTATGTCGTCTATACATTTTCATCAGAAGAAGAGAAAAGCTTGTTTGAGATTATTTCATTGACAGGCAGGACCTATCTAGTTCAAGGAGTACTTGTAGCACCACTTCCACCTGCGCACGCGTATGCGTTTTCTATGGAAAACTATTTAATTAGTAAAGGTGCCGGAGGAATATTTGAAGTGTCAAGATGGACCTTTATTGAAGAGAAAAAATCTATACGTTCGTTTCTTGCTAAACAGAGACACTTTATGAAAAAACATATTGAAACAACATTCCCTGATTCACTAGTTGCAGAGGGACAAGCACTTCTAATAGGATTACAAGATCAAGTGGATCATGAGCTTCAAAGAGCCTACCAAAAGCTTGGTATCACTCATATATTTGCTATCTCTGGTTTGCATGTGGCACTTGTCTCATGGTTGTTTTTTGAAGGCCTTCTACGAATAGGCGTACGGAAGGAAATGGCGACCTTAGTTTTACTCATCATCTTACCTATCTATGGGGTGATTGCGGGTGGTGCCCCTTCCGTATGGCGCGCAGTATCTGTTGTAGAATTAATCATGCTGATGCGTTTCGCTAGGTGGCAAATATCGATTGACGATGCCCTAGCAATTAGCTTTCTTTGCTTTGTCCTACTTGAACCCGGTGTCATTTTTCAGATTGGCTTTCAATTGTCCTATTTAGCAACGGTTAGTCTAGTTTATTCAGGTGTCATTTTAAGACGATCTACGAACTGGTTGATTCGTTCATTTTTTATAACATTTGTGTGCCAGCTACTTGTTTATCCATTATTACTCCATCATTTTTATGAAATTTCTATTTCTTCATTTTTAGCAAATATTATTTTCGTACCACTGTTTTCCTTTGTTATTTTGCCCTTCAATATTGCCATGTTTATAATAACGATTATATCGATGCCGGTAGCAAGAGCTTTGTTTGCTGGATACGAGCCGGTCCGTGTTTGGCTTACAAAGTTTATTTTATCTCTTCAGGAATTGCCGTTTCAGCTATGGTCGCCTGGGAAGCCTGCTATATGGCTTATTTGCATTGCGTTGTTCAGCGTTTTAGTGGGATTCTATTTTTTAGAGAAAAAACATTATCGTAAATTTGTAATTGCCATTTTTATTCCTGCATTGTGTATTCATTTATCACCGATGTTGTTTAACGAAACGAAGCTGACATTTTTAAATGTTGGTCAAGGTGATTGTACAGTTATAGAATTACCGTTTAGAAGGGCTGTGTATGTTATTGATTCAGGCGGTTTACTACGCTTTGATCAGGAAGAATGGAAGACTTCAGAAAGCCCATATGAGGTTGGGAGACAAGTTGTTGTACCGTTTTTGAAAGGAAAAGGGATACGAGACATTGATATTTTTATCGCCACTCATGCAGATGCCGATCACGTAGAGGGAGCTGAAGAGATTTTGCAAGAGATTACTATGCATGAAATTCATCTCACTCCCGGTTCGATGGATAAGCCTGTCATGCGGGATTTACTGATGGAAGCCAAAAAGCAAAAAGTTCCTGTGAAAGAACAAATGCAGGGAGCTGCGTGGCGTATAGGAAAAACTAGTTTTTATTATTTATGGCCGCGTGACACCTTGTATGAGGGGAATGATGATTCAATTGTATTATATATGCAGCAGGGGTCATTTCGAGCGTTGTTAACAGGTGATTTAGAGGAACATGGGGAACAGGAGCTTATTCATCTTTATAACAAGCAATTAGCGAATATGACAGTGTTGAAGGCTGGACACCATGGCAGTAAAACATCGAGTATTGAGCCTTTTGTAGAGCTGCTACGACCTGAATTAACCATTTTCAGCGCGGGGCTCAATAACCGCTATCGTCATCCACATGCTGAGATAGTGGAGCGTTTTACAAGTCGAAATTTAGCTACTTTAACAACTGGAATAGATGGGACGATTGAAGTAAGAATTCGTGGCAATAGTTGGTCTGTGCAAAAGGGAAAAGACCTTGTCCAATGAGCAAGGTCTTTTTCCTAAGTACATGATATTCAATTATTTAGAGGCTACTTCTACTACTATCGCGATGATAAACATAAGTGCGAACATTCCGAAAGATACACCGAAGCCAACTCCTGAATCAGTTGCATCGTTACGGCGACATTGTATGTTTTTTCCTTCAAATGGATTCATTGTTATCCCTCCAATTCTGTTATTTATTATAAGACATCGTTTTCATAAAAGCTATATCGAAACGGAGAATTTACCATGTGGCAAAGAATCGACACAATTCAGTCAAAGTCACAAAGGAATTTCAAATCATGTATACTAGTAGTATTGCTAGATGGAGGGAAAATTATGATTTCAACGATTTGGAATAATATCAAAAAAGGAGAGCTCTCACCAGTGTATTTACTCGTTGGTGAGGAAGGCTATTTTATAGATGAAACAGTTAAACGATTGAAAGAAGCGATAGGACCCGAAGAAGAGATAGAGATGTCAACATTTGATTTGGAAGAAACGCCAGTGGATGCCGTTATGGATGAAGCTGATACAATTCCTTTTTTCTCTGAGCGAAAGCTGATCATTGCTAAAAACGCATCCTTTTTAAAGGCAACTGAAAAAGGAAAAGAAAAAATTGACCATGATATGAAGCGCTTAGAAACATGGCTTGCTAATCCTTCTGATTTTTCCGTAACAGTTTTTATCGCACCTTATGAAAAATTGGATGAACGTAAAAAAGTGACAAAGATGATGAAGGAGCATGCGTTATTAGTCCAAGCCGAAACGCCAAAAGAGCAGGACTTAGCTGTGTGGATACAGAGTAGAGTTAAAGCAGAGGGCAACAGCATTACACAAAATGCGATTGAGCAGCTTGTCGCAATGGTTGGATCGAATATGCTACAGTTGCAAATGGAAATTGAAAAGCTAACCCTTTATATCGGAGATGGCGGTGAGATAACTGCTACGCTAGTCGAGGATTTAGTGGCAAAAACGTTAGAGCAGGATGCCTTTAAAATGTTAAATGCTTATTTTGCAAACGATTCAGTAGGGGCATTGTCTATTTACCATGATTTATTACGTCAAAAGCAAGAGCCTATTATGCTTGTTGGTTTGCTAGCATCAAATGTACGTACGATGTCCAATGTGTTTTATTTATTAAAAAAAGGCTATCACCCACAGCAAATCGCAAAAAATTTAAAAATACATCCTTATCGGGTTAAGTTGATGGTTGAGCAGCGTAATCGTCCATCAGAGGAAAGCTTATTGAAGGCGTTATATCAGTTAGCAGAGGTCGATTTACAACTGAAATCAACAGGAGGCAATCGTGAGCGTTATTTAGAACTCTTTTTACTACGTCAGCTTTAAGAATTGTGTAGTAAAATACATCTATTGATGGGCTGTCCGGAGCACTAGGGGCAGCTTTTTCCTTGAAAATTAAAAAGATCAGCTACTCTTAATTGAGTAAACTGATCTTTTATAACAATTACGCTTTTTTAGCAAGGCGAGACTTTTTACGAGCCGCCGCGTTTTTGTGGATAAGTCCTTTTGAAGCTGCTTTATCTAAAGATTTGTAAGCTGCTTGTAAAAGTTCTTGTGCGTTTTCAGCTTTAGTAGCAACAGCGTTCTCAGCTTTTTTCACTGTAGTACGCATTGCAGATTTAGCTTGAGTGTTAGCAGCGTTAGCTTTTTCGTTAACTTTTACGCGTTTAATCGCAGATTTAATGTTTGGCATATGTTTCACCTCCTAAAATAGGTACGAGATGATATCTTCTCATTGATTTCTTGTGTCAATACAACAAAAATCATTTTAACAAACGCTAGGACAAATTGCAATAGATAAATGCAAAGAATATTTACTTGACAGTTTGAACAAACTACAGTTGAGGTGAACTGTATGCAAAATTATAATTGGCAACGCACAGATTTGATCGATGAGTCTGAAGAGGTTGTTTTACATCGAACGAAAGAGCAAAAAGATAAACTTAAAGAGTCGAGTGGTATTCAAATTGAAGAACAGAGTGCCGGTCGGGTAAAAATTACTGATGTGCTCGTTGATCCAGAAGGTGAGAAGCAAATTGGGAAGAAGAAAGGGAAGTACATTACGCTTTCTGTTCCTACTTTGACGTTAGAAGATCAGGATGGCTTTGAGCAGCTTGAAAAAGAATTGCTTGTGAATTTTAAAAAAATGCATGAATCCATGTCATGGAAAGAAGATGACAAAATTTTAATTATTGGTTTAGGGAATCGGACAATTACACCAGATGCTATAGGACCGTATCTTATTGATCATTTGCATAGTTTAGATGTAATAGATGAAAAATTCGTCATGTATGCGCCTGGTGTAACGGGGCAAACAGGATACGAGACTGGTGAATTTGTAGCTGCATTGGCAGAGCGTCTTAAACCAAAATTAATTATTGTTGTAGACGCACTTGCAACGAGAGCTAGTGATCGCTTATGTAAAACCATTCAATTAACGGATACAGGGATACACCCTGGATCAGGCGTAGGAAATCACCGTAAGGAAATTTCATATGAGATGCTTGGCATTCCTGTTACCGCAATTGGTATCCCAACAGTAGTTGATGCACCTGTATTAATTGCGGATGCTGTAGAAGTAATGCTACGTTCTATAGCTGCACGAGTGGCAGAGCGGAGTAAGCCTTCATCAAAATTGTCGTTGTCGTCTTGGCAACCTGATATAACTAAAGAACTAGATATGTCTTTAGTACAGCCGATTTTTGGCGAATGGGCTACATGGTCTAAAGAAGAGCGTCAGCAATTATTTGCTGAGACTTTCGCAGGCTCGCATACACAGCTGATGGTTACGCCAAAGGAAGCTGATTATTGGGTAGATAAGTATGCAAAACTCGTGTCATCTATGCTTATGAAATGGGCTAATAATCTATAATTTTTTTCGTTCTAAAAGACACATCCCCTCCATACGATAAGGGGAGGAGGGTGTGACTTTGCTAAAAAAACTACAGTGGTCATTTGGTTTATTATTGTTCTTCTTCGTATTACCTGTCATTGCTGGGCAACTTCCGTTCAACAAGCAAGCATCGACTCCGATTAAAGAACCAGAGGATAAACAAGTCGTGTATGCCGCTACTAATTTAGCTGAACAAAGTGCACTGGAGCAGACAAAAGAGGAAACAAAAGAGGAAACAAAAGAAGCAACAAAAGAAGCTTCAAAAGATCAAACACAAGCTCAAACACAAGATCAAACAAAAAACCCATTTAAAGTATTGTTATTATTTACGCATTCACAAGAATCATATCAACCAATAGTGAAAGCTGCTAGCGGGAAAGCCGCCGTTTATGATGAAAAAACGAATATTTATCAATTAAAAGATACTATTTCTAAGCATTTTAGTACGAATGGAATACAAACCGACGTTTTAGATGTGGATGTTATGAAGGAACTAAAACTTAAGGGGAAAACTTTTCCGTACTCTTACAACTTTGTACGGCCTTATTTAGCAAAACGTTTAGAAGAGCAATCGTACGATTTAGTTATTGATTTGCATCGAGATTCTGCCAAGAGAGATGCGACAACTTTAACATATAACAATGAGTCCTATGCACGGATTGCGATTGTTATTGGTGCAGAGCATAAGAATTATAGATGGAATACTGCTTATGCAGAAAGTCTATCTGCTGCCATGAATGGAATTGTGCCAAAAATTTCTAGAGGTGTTATATCAAAAAGTGGTGACAATGTAGATGGACGTTATAATCAAGATTTAACAAAAGAAATGATATTAATCGAACTAGGTGGAATTGATAATACAGAAGTAGAATTGAATCGTACGATTGCTGTAATAGGAAAAGCTATATCAAAATCCTTCATTACAGGAAAACAAGAATAAAAATTTGGAATTGGCGAAAAGCGGCTTTTTTACAGTCTTCTTTTTGCCAATTTTTTATTGAGACGTTGCACTTAATGACATTTTGGACAAAGTAGATTTTTTAGCAAAAATACCAGGAATTTATTTAAGAAAAAATAGTAATTAAACCTTTTCATTATTCATTTCTTGCCTTATAATTTTCGAGTCAGCACATAAAGATTTGACGATGAGTTATAAAAGTGAAGAAGCATATGCAATAGGCGAAATACGCTTTTAAAGCATCTACCATTTTGGAGATGCTTTTTTGATGGATAAAATATGAATAAGATTAACCTTCATTTTAAAAGAATGAAGGACAACTATACATATGAAGTTAATTTAATATTGTTTATGTGATAAAAAAAGTAAACTTTTATAAATACTCACCCGTCATTTATATAAGTGAATGCACCGAATCAGTAGTTAAAAGGGGACGATATTGACTTAATATTAATTTTCACACTATAAATTTGTAGATTATCGGAAGAAGAGGAAGGAATTTTATGTCAGGCAAGACAGTCAATCATCGTTATATCCCTGGAATAGATGGGATTCGAGCTTTAGCAGTACTAGCTGTGATAGCTTATCATTTTAACTTCAAATGGGCCAGTGGAGGGTTCCTAGGAGTTGATATCTTTTTTGTTTTATCGGGTTACTTAATAACTTCTACTATTTTACCTTTAAAAGGAAATCGATTAAAAGTAGGGCTAGGTGAATTTTGGATTGGACGATTTCGACGCCTACTACCTGCTGCGTATGTAATGATTATAACTTCATTCGCTTGGGCTACCTTATTTCATAAGGAACTTCTCCATACATTGCGCGGAGATGCAATATCCTCTATTTTTTATTCAAGTAATTGGTGGTTCATTTTTCATAAGCTCTCGTATTTTGATAGTTTTGGATCCCCTTCACCTATAAAAAATTTATGGTCTTTAGCAATTGAAGAACAATTTTATCTTATTTGGCCAATTCTGTTAATGCTAGGACTTTATCTTGTGAAAAAACAGAGTAAATTAGCCATTTTTATCTTTAGCGGTGCATTATGTTCGGCTGTGTTAATGGGTATACTGTATGAGCCAGGAGCTGATCCTAGTCGTATATATTACGGGACAGATACACGTTCCTTTGAATTGCTTATAGGCTGCTGGCTAGCTCTCGTTTGGCCGATGAAAAGACTATCTTCTCAAAAACTATCTACTGACCATGTCAATAAACTAAATGCTATAAGTTTGGTTACTTTTAGTATTTTCATATTAAGTATTATTTTTGTAAATGAATATCAAACTTTCTTATATAGAGGAGGCATGTTCCTATTTTGTTTGAATGCAGCTATATTAATAGCGTGTGTTTGTCATCCAATTAGCATTTTAGGAAAATTACTTTCTTTGAAGCCTCTACGTTGGATCGGTTCAAGATCTTATGGAATTTATCTATGGCATTATCCAATTATGGTGTTGGGTACTCCAGTTCACGAAATAGGTAATCCTGCATACTGGCGAGTTGCTTTACAGCTAGTACTTATTTTGATTATTGCAGAAATATCGTATCGTTTTATTGAAATGCCAATAAGGAAAGAAGGGTTCCGTTCCTATTATCGACAATATCTTGTAGTGAATAAAGATAAATGGGGCAGCTTTTCGTTTACTAGAAAAATTTCTACTGTGCTTGTTTCTCTATTTCTTCTAGTATTTTTTACTGGAATGACAGGCGTTATAGGAAAAGAACAAACGGAATCTAAAGAATCTAAGCCAACAGAAATTAAAATAAATGGTGAAGAACAACCGTCTAAGCATAATGATGAAAAAGAAACATCGGAAAGTAATTCATCGAATGTTGAGCATGAAAAAACTGAAACTAGCCTTCAAGCGGACAAAGAAGAACCAAAGCAAGGAGAAAATGATGCAACCGCTAATTCAAATGAATCCTATAATGGTATATTAGCTATTGGAGATTCTTTAATGATAGATATTGCTACTAGCTTACATAATATCTATCCTAACATTACAATTGATGCAAAAATTGGTCGTCAAGTTTCACAAGCTGTCCAACTGGCACCAAATTATGCTAGTTTTAATGAGCCAAATAAAGCGGTTATTATTCAACTTGGCACAAATGGTTTCTTTACGAATGATCAGATCGATTCACTACTTAACGCTTTCTCCAATGCCGATATTTATTTAGTAAATACTCGAGTACCTCGCTCATGGGAAAGTAATGTAAACTCTACATTACAACAAAAAGCGCAAGAGCATGATAATATTACATTGATTGATTGGCATTCGGTTGCTATCAACCACCCGGAATATTTTGCGCCAGACGGTGTGCATTTAGAACAAAAAGGTGTTAAAACGTTAACAAACCTTATTCAACAAACAATAAATATTTAACTTCTTTCAGCGGGTGTCCAAACATCTGTACCTGTTGCTATGCTTTAAGTATAAAAGTATCCGCTGAAATAGAGGAACTCAGCCTAGGACGCCATGTCCTGTGGCAATTTATCTGTAGCAAAAGCAAAGCGTCAGCGGCAATGTTTCTGCGCGAAAGCGAAGCGTCAGCGGCAATTATGCCGAGGTCAAATTGATTTTAGTAATAGCCAGTGTGCACCATTTCTAGGTGTAGCTGGCTATTTTTTATGAAAGGTATCGGAAATTATTTTTAGCAACTTATTATCTATTTTGCATTGTTTTGCAGAGGAAACGGCACACTATTTAGAATAACCATTGATTTAACAGCATTTATGCTGTTCTGTTGTTGTGGTTTGTATAAGGTTCATAGTATAATTCATTATAGTTTAATTAGGAGTGGAAAAGATGAACCGAGAAGCACGTTTAAAAAGACAAGAGAATATACGAAATTTCTCTATTATTGCACATATTGACCACGGGAAATCAACGCTTGCTGACCGTATTTTAGAGCAAACGAAATCACTAACATCTCGTGAAATGAAAGCACAGCTACTCGACTCAATGGATTTAGAGCGTGAGCGAGGCATTACGATTAAATTAAATGCAGTCCAATTAAAGTATGAAGCTAAAGATGGTGAAGTGTATACTTTCCATTTAATCGACACACCAGGACACGTCGATTTCACATATGAAGTATCACGTAGTTTAGCTGCTTGTGAGGGTGCAATTTTAGTTGTCGATGCAGCACAAGGTATTGAAGCACAAACACTAGCAAATGTATACTTAGCGCTTGATAACGACCTAGAAATTTTACCTGTTATCAATAAAATTGATTTACCAGCAGCGGATCCAGAACGTGTACGTCAAGAAGTTGAAGACGTAATCGGGTTAGATGCTTCTGAAGCGGTTTTAGCTTCTGCTAAAGCTGGTATCGGGATTGAAGATATTTTAGAACAAATTGTAGAGAAAGTGCCTGCACCAACTGGTGACCCGGATGCACCGTTACAAGCCCTTATTTTTGACTCTGTTTACGATGCTTACAAAGGTGTTATTATTTCCATTCGAATCATGAATGGTACAGTAAAACCTGGCGATAAAATTCGTATGATGGCTACTGGAGCAGAATTTGAAGTTATTGAAGTTGGTATACACACACCGAAAGTTGTACCACAAGCTGAATTAACTGTCGGTGACGTAGGTTATTTAACAGCTTCTATTAAAAATGTAGGTGATACTCGTGTGGGGGATACAGTTACATTTGCGAGTCGCCCAGCAGATAAGCCATTAGCAGGATATCGTCGTTTAAATCCAATGGTTTACTGCGGATTATATCCAATCGATACAGCGAAATATAATGACTTACGTGAAGCGTTAGAAAAATTAGAACTTAATGACTCTGCACTTCAATATGAGCCAGAGACATCACAAGCATTAGGATTTGGTTTCCGCTGTGGCTTCTTAGGGCTTTTACACATGGAAATCATCCAAGAGCGTATTGAGCGTGAGTTTAACATCGATCTAATCACAACAGCGCCTTCTGTAATTTACAATGTTCAAATGACGGATGGCTCTACAGTGAAGGTTGACAACCCTTCATTTATGCCGGATCCTCAAAAAATTGATCATGTGGAAGAACCATATGTAAAAGCTACAATTATGGTACCAAACGATTATGTAGGAGCTGTTATGGAGCTTTGTCAATTAAAGCGCGGTAATTTTATGACAATGGATTATATTGATACAACACGTGTCAGCATTATTTATGAAATGCCGTTATCAGAAATCGTTTATGACTTCTTTGATTATTTAAAATCAAATACGAAGGGCTATGCTTCATTTGACTATGAACTCATTGGTTATCAGACTTCAAAACTAGTGAAGATGGATATCTTATTAAATGGTGAGCAAGTCGATGCACTAAGCTTCATCGTACACCGTGACTTTGCATACGAGCGCGGTAAAGTCATCGTTGAAAAATTAAAAGAATTAATCCCACGTCAACAATTTGAAGTGCCAATTCAAGCAGCAGTGGGCCAAAAAATTGTGGCACGCTCAACAATTAAAGCTATGCGTAAAAACGTATTAGCGAAATGTTACGGTGGGGATATTTCTCGTAAACGAAAACTTCTTGATAAACAAAAAGAAGGTAAAAAACGTATGAAACAAGTAGGTTCAGTCGAAGTACCACAAGAAGCATTCATGGCTGTTCTGAAGATGGATGATTCGAAATAATATAGTAATGGTAAGGGTTTATGGCGTATTTAGTTAATTTATGAAAGGGTTAAATGATGGGGCTCCCCACCAATTCCCCACCATAAAAAAATACGTTAGCAATTTTTATATATCTTGAGCGAATGAATCAAAGATGTTTGCGGCATCTCTGGCCATTTTCTCAGTGAGGTGGACATAGCGATCTTCTGTTACGGCAGGCAGCTCTGCTATGTCCTAATCTTTTTTGTACAGTTTTAACGGGTGGGCCATTTTCAATTAAAGTTGTTGCGTATGTGTGACGCAAGGAATGATAGTTAAAACTAATGTTTAATTTTTCACTAATTTTTTTAGTATTATATTTGATGGCACTTGGCGTACAATATGTTCGCCATTTCTTTTTACATACATAATCATGTTCTGTATCCTGTTTATAAAACTCACCGTATGCAATGCAACAGGTTGCTATCCCAAAATGAAAAAAAGAGCCATCTCCTTAAAAAGAAATGGCTAAAAAGTAATCATTGGATGAATACATTGAATTGTCAAGCAAACGTTTAACATTACTATAACTATGTTGAAATTATAGTTTTGAATAGTTGAAAACCTAGAAATTTAATAAAAAAAGCCGCAGCGTGATCAGACGCTACAGTAAACTAATGAACAATATGTATAAAGAAGCTATAAAAGGGTCACCAGGCTGGCATGGAGACCCTTAAATTGGAAATGTTAATATCCAGTATTCAAGAAAGTAGCGCCGACAATAATTAGAAGTATAAATAGAACAACAATTAAGGCAAATGCAGAACCACTACCATATCCGCCACCAGAGTTGCCGCAATTAATGCCACCAACATTTCCACCATAGTATCCCATAAGACACACCTCCTTTCTATAATATAGAATATGTTGGCTGCATTGAAGGAGTATGGTTGTTAGACTATTCAGCTATGGGCATTAAAAAATATATTTTTTTGAGATAAGACCATAAAAAAAGGGCCACTTGGGATGGAGTGACCCTTAGTTGAAAGGATAGGATGTGTAAGGCTAAATTAGCTTTACCTTACTATTATTATGATGTGATAGCTATGTTTGTATAGTGAAATGCCTGTGAAATAGATTTAAAAATAAAAGTACAGTTTTAAATAAATATAAAACAAGGTAGGTGCTGCACATGCCTACGACATCGCAGTGAAATACAGAAATGGCACACATCAATTGTGGAGGGCATATGAGCAAACTATCAAGACACGATATACAAAAACTTGAAGATTACTGGATTAATACAAGCATGAGAGGCTACTAAATTGGTAGTCTCCTTTTATATCAAAATTAATTATATTACAGACAGTCATTTCCATTTACATTATAATTGGTAGAACAAAAATGAAAGGAGGTAATATATTGAAACAACATAAAGAGTTTTATCCAATCATTTTAACTCTAGTTTTGTTCTTAGTTGCATTATTTATTTTCTTTGTATTTTGGTCTCCGAATATAAATTTATGGATTCCAATTTTCTTATATGTTTTGATAGACATTGGGTTTATTGTGTCGTTAATTTTAGGGGTTAAGTCTAAAAATTTAACTGTAAAGGTGTTCAGTATTCTTTCAAATATTACATTTATGATACCGTTATCAATATTTATATACCTGTTACTGTTGGCAAATGGAATTTCTGAACGATAGAGAATCAAAATCAAGGAAGTCGTTATCCAAGTCACGTTAATACAAGCGGGCCTTTTTTTATTCTTTATATTCCTTGTAATGACAATACATTCCATTTAACCTATGATAGATAGGGAGATGGAAGGTGATGATAATGTAAGGAATCAGTAGAGAAGGTTTAACATTATTAAGGGTAAAAGCTTTTTCAAGAGATAATCCAAAAAAAGAGCTAAGTTTAACGACAGATGATCCAGATTATGTTGAAATGCTTGAAAGTCAAGGATATATAAAAATTACGACAATTGAAGTTTCGGATGAACAGAAAGAAAAAGTAAAATTAGAACTAACAGATAATGGTAAACAAATTGATATCATACTTTAATTCGAAAAGTCACATCTAACAAGGTATGGCTTTGCAACTTTATTAGTAATTGTAATAAACTTCATTTTAGTCTTACTTTTATTCCTATTTAAATTAATTTGACCTTCATACAATGTTAAGGTTCATAATGGTATGCGTATCAATTTGAAATAAAAGGAGAGTTATTATGAATATGGAGTTCAATTTTGAAGATTTCCCTAAGTTGGAAACGGAACGCTTTATCCTACGAAAGGGAATAGTTGATGATTCCCAAGATATTTTTATGCTTTATTCTGATGAAAATGTAGTTAAGTATATCCCATTAACATTATTTACTTCAGTAGAAGATGCAATAAATGAAATAAATTGGTATGATAAAATTTTCAAAGAACAGACAGGTTTAAGATGGGTAATCGAAGAAACTAAAACCAAAAAAGTGATTGGAACATGTGGTTATTTGAATTATGAAAATGAACATAACCGAATAGAAATTGGATATGATTTAAAACCTGAATATTGGGGAAAGGGTATTATGCAAGAGGCTTTAAGTAGCATAATCCATTTTGCCTTTACGTCAATGGGAATTAATAAGATCGAGGCAAAAGTAGAACCAGAAAATACATCATCTATAAGATTGTTGAAGAAATTAAATTTTTGTCAAGAAGGTGTTTTAAGACAACATGAATTTGAAAAAGGGAAGTATATTGATCTTGCCATATTATCAATTTTGAAAAGTGAATATTAGAAGGTTTTGAAGAAGTCACGCTCTACATGAGTTGTGGCTTTTTTTTATGCCTTGAAGACTGTATCAAACAGCCATACAAATAATGATGGACTAGTTAACGGGTTTAAAAGTATCTCAAGAACATTAGATACCGAAGAAGACTGGCATGTACTAGTAACCGATAGGGCGGAGTTTGATGAGTCTTGAAGTTATAAGAAAGGATGATTGGATGGATAAAGAAACAATTTTAAAACCATTAGAACGATTAACCACTTTACTATCTAATACCGAATATGAATCAGAAGTATTGGAAATTAAAAAAGAAATAGAATCTATCTTGCTTTTTTCTATCCCTAAGCCCGCAATTTTTATTGTTTCTGTTATTGTATACATGTTATTACTAATCGTTGAATTATGTGATTTATAGGAAATTTTTCTATTATTGCGTATAAAAAAGCTACTCATAACGAGCAGCTTTTACAAAAATTTTATTCTAATCCCATTTGTGTTTTGTTCAATAATTTACCATCTTGAAGAGTGATAGAAATGCTAGATAATGTTTTTTCACCAGTATAGGTATATATTTTGAAATTACCCGATTCAGAAATTAAATCACCCTCACCACTGAGAATTTCAAAAACTTGAGCTTCAGTCATACCATTTTCAAGTTTATTAAATTGGTCAATTGTTATTTTTACATCAGATGAACCCATACCTATTTGAGTTTTATTGATTAATTTATTGCCTTGGAATGTCATATTGGCAGTCGAGAAAGACCCGTCTGTTTCAAATTCATATATAACTGTATGATTTGAATCACCATTTGTTCCTGATTCAGAAATTACTTTTCCTTTTGATCCTACAATATTAAATACTTCTTCAAACGTCATGCCTTCTTTAATTTGCTTAAATTTTTCTTCAGTTAATTTGCCAGATGAAGTTTCCTCTTTAGCAGCAGGTGCAGTTGTCTCTTGTTTTGTAGAATCCACTTTAGACTTTTCATCCTTTGTAGAATCGTTTGAACAACCAGCTAATCCTAAACTTAATACTAATGCTGCACTAAAAATTAGTTTTTTCTTCAATTTAAAATACCCCCTATATTTCCATTGTAGGGAATTAATTGTCGAAAGTACATAAAAAATACAGACAACATATTAGTTATCTGTTACTTAAAACTTGCGTCCATCTACTAAAACGAAATGAGCTTCATATTTTGATCTAATGCGTTCGCGATCTCCTCTAATTCATTTCACTAAAATTATCTCTCTTTAGTTTATTAGAAATATTGGACTGGGAAGTACTTAACTTTTCAACAATTTAATTTTCTTTACCATGCTCATGTCTCTTACACCACATCATTAATAATTGTTAACACTATTAAATTCATAAATTCACTTTTTGCTGAATTGGAAAGTGAGGTGAAAACGATGGCATTTGAATACTTATACAACAACCGACATGGATTCAAATGTTGATGACCACGTGGCAACACACTACTACAATTTCACTGATCAGAGCGTGCCGTCGTTTTAAAACTTGCTAGTCTTCATTGGAATACACGGAGGCTTGTTATGTAAAAGCTGCAACAATTGGAGACCAGTACAAAGACAGTTTACCGTGTTATTTCAAAATTAGTCGAGTTAGGCATCATTGAAAAAACGGCATTAAAGGCGAATAACACTATTAAATACGTCTTAGGTTTTCTTTTGATTGATTTTTAATTCTTCACGAGATACTAGTTGTTTTGAATACATTAAACCTATTAAAGAGGAAGAAGTGAATGAGGTGATGGGAAATAATGGAGCGGAAAAAGGTGGAAACGGTGCACCAACATATCTAATGGTGAACGCACCTTTCAAAAAACAAAAATATGACCGGATAAGCTTATTTTAAGATAACAGTCATGAGCACATGAAAGATTTTTTGTTCAGTAAAAGTATTTTCCATTTATGTATACTATTTATCTAGCTTGTTGGATATATTTCTTAGAATTTCATTTTGTTCCTCCAGTAAGCTAATGAACTTATTTAAAAACCAAATTCCAAAGGTGAATGGAGCAAGAAAAAACAATAATGACATAATTCTTACAAACCTCCTTTTGGTAATTGTACCACAAAAACCAAGAAGTTTAGAAAAAAAGGTGAATCAATCGTGGCAGAAAGATATTACCCATTTGAAATCAGGTATTAAGATGACTCAAAACTTTAAAATATTTGAATTTAAGTGATAGTGCTAAAATGCTAGCTGCTAATAATTGCTAAAAAAGCGATTATGTATTATTTCAGCGGTTATAAGGATGTATTTGTAGACATAGTGAAATCAACTAAAAGAGTTAGTTGACGCTGACTTTGAAAAAAAACATAAAATTTATGATGAGGATAGAAAAAGAAGTATTGGGCAAAGTTATTAGATTTTGTTAACGGATGTTTTGAGAGTAAACTGATTGTATTGGTAAACCAAACTACTGAACGCTATGAAATATAAGATTTGGAGGATCGTTATGAGATTACATTGATTTAAGACTGGGCTTTTGTATGTCCTCCATCTAAAAACCTAAGTGTGGTATAAACACGGTTCTAGCATTTCCGTACACTAAAATCTCTCTTCGTAATATGGCTTCTGCTTTTGACTATTATTTTCTTGAAAAATCCTCAGTCAAAAAAGGTAACTAAACATAAAACTAGATTAACTATGGTGAGTATCTAGCATTTTAATGTACATTCTAAAAAATCCCTTTTTTAAAATAAGAAAAACTAGTATACACGTCTATACATAGAATTAATCGCTACATATTCTAGCAATATAGTGAGCGCTCACTAATACTAAAAAAATGAAAAGAGGGAATTTTTTTGAGTGATCCATTAGATTTTCAAGTTAATCAAGTCGAACCTTGTCCAGTAACATCAACAGAACAAATTCCATTAGGAGGCGGATATTACGCTTACTCCTGCTGCAACTGAAATCAAAAGAGTGAAAAAAAATGTATTCCTAAATCAAGTGAAACTAGTGCCTGTTGCTTTTGCACGTATTGGCACTACTGACTTTTTTGCGGTAACAAGAGCTAAATTATTTGTAGCAGGACATATTCGCAAAAATATAGAATATGCTACAGCAGCATGTAACGCGGCACTCCAAGATAGAATTGCCGATGTTCCGTTTTCAGGTTTTACAGACCTTACGTTCCCACAAACACTTGGAGGCCCAACTCCGATTTTAGGAATTTCTGAGTTTGCCGAAGCGAACTTCCTTAATGAAACTACGCAAATGGATGCTCGATTGGATAAAGCATTCTTCCAAAATCTAGTTAAATACAATGAACAACCATTTGGCGAGTTAGTAGCTGCAAACTTCTTTGAACTTGATTTTTCACC
>NZ_JAQZSD010000240.1:0-233 GCF_028674935.1 Lysinibacillus sp. CNPSo 3705
AGCAAATCGGGCACGTATGATTATGTCTTTGACGGTGATGACCGAATTCTGTTCTTTACAACGAATGAACTGACAAATTGGAAAATCACAGGGACAATTTTTGCGAAGGAAATTGATCAATCAGCATCACCTATTTTGTATAAAACGTTTCTCGTACTAATCGCTGCAATTGTAATCAGTGTGATTGTATTCTTCTTTGTCATGAAGGCAATTATAAACCCGATTAAAGCGCT
>NZ_JAQZSD010000241.1:0-232 GCF_028674935.1 Lysinibacillus sp. CNPSo 3705
CGAGCGATGCTTCTCCAAACAACGCAATGTATCACACTATTATTTTAGTCACGCTTTCCTTTATAATAAAAGAATTAATGTGCAGGTGGTGCCCCCGATTATTTCAAATCAAGAAATGCAAAGTATGTCCAATGAGAGAGGGCTGTTATAAAGAAGGTGCAAAAAGTAAAACATATTCTGTCACAATTAAGTCGGATACACATGCCGAACAAGAGGCATTTCAAAATACGGA
>NZ_JAQZSD010000242.1:0-215 GCF_028674935.1 Lysinibacillus sp. CNPSo 3705
TCGTTGAATACCTCGCTTTTTTCATTTGGCACTGTGACTCTACTGTTGTTTTCCGAAGCATTCCGCTCGCTTTCCGCGGGCGAGCGCCGAGCCTCCTCCCACGCTTCGTACGGGGGCTCGTCTGTCTCGCTTTCCCGCAGGAGTCGAGCGATGCTTCTCCAAACAACGCAATGTATCACACTATTATTTTAGTCACGCTTTCCTTTATAATAAAA